>JBEBGB010000228.1:0-7556 GCA_040081675.1 Vicinamibacterales bacterium | reverse complement strand
GTCAGACGTCAAGGTCAACGCGTCGGCGTCCGCGCTGCGCGCTTGCGCCAGCAGTTGCCACGCGGCTTCGAGCAGTGCGGGGACGCCTGCGCCGGTGACGCCAGAGATGCGCAAGAAAGGCAGTCCGAGCGCACCAGCGCGTCGTTCCACCGCCACCGCACGCTCTTCATCGTCGAGCGCGTCAATCTTGTTCGCCACGATGATTTGTGGCTTCGCCGCCAGCGTCGGCGCGAACAGCTCGAGTTCCTTGCGGATGATGTCCAGGTCCGACACGGGATCCCGGCCCGAGAGGCTCGATATATCAACAAGGTGCACGAGCACCTTGGTGCGTTCCAGATGCCGCAGGAATTGATGCCCGAGTCCTTGGCCGAGATGTGCGCCCTCGATGAGTCCGGGCACGTCGGCGACCACGAAGCTTCTATCGTCGCTCAACCCGACAACCCCGAGGTTCGGTATGAGCGTCGTGAACGGGTAGTCGGCAATCTTGGGGCGCGCCGCAGAAATGCGGGCAATGAGCGTCGACTTGCCAGCATTCGGGAAGCCCACGAGGCCGACATCCGCGAGCAGTTTCAGCTCGAGGCGAAGGAACTTCTCTTCGCCGTCCTCGCCAGGCTGCACCTTGCGTGGAGCGCGGTTCGTGGATGTGGCGAAGTGCGCGTTGCCGAGCCCGCCGCGGCCGCCCTTGGCCACGATCACTTTGTCGCCAACCTTCGCGAGATCCGCCACCAGCCGTGGCTCGACGTCTGGCGCTCCAGTGCGGTCGTAGATCAGCGTGCCGATGGGCACGTCGAGCACGAGGTCGGCGCCGTTTCGGCCGTGACGATCCGAGCCTTCGCCGTTACCGCCGCGCGGAGCCTCGAACTCGGGATGGAATCGAAACTTGATGAGGGTGTTGATGTGCGGACTGGCGACAACCAGAATCGAGCCGCCGCGGCCACCGTCGCCGCCGCTCGGTCCGCCACGCGGGATGAACTTCTCACGACGGAACGCCAGGCAGCCTCGGCCGCCGTGTCCTGCCGCGACGTGAATGTCTACTTCGTCGACGAACATCAATGCATTTGATCATCCAGCAGGCTCGCCCGATGCGAGAGACACCAGCTGGATGAACACACTGGTGTCAGGCGTGCTCGAGCGGCAGGATGCTGATCACGCGGCCCTTGGCGCCGTGATCTTCGAAGCGGACCTTGCCATCGATCTTCGCGAAGATGGTGTCGTCCTTGCCGCGACCTGCGTTCAGCCCCGCGTTGAAGCGGCGACCGCGCTGGCGAATGATGATGGTGCCGCCCGTGACGAAATTGCCGTCGTGCGCCTTGACGCCGAGCCGCTGCGAGTTGGAGTCCCGACCGTTGCGGGAACTGCCTTGACCTTTCTTGTGAGCCATTGACTGAACCCTACAGAACGATTTCGGTGATGCGCAGACGCGTGTAGAACGCGCGATGACCCTTGGTCCGTCGCATGCCCTTGCGGCGCTTCTTCTTGAACACGCGGATCTTCGGACCCCGCGCTTCACCTTCGACCACCGCGACGATGTGCGCGTTGGCCACGAATGGGGCGCCCGTGATGATCTCGCCGCCATCCTTCTCAACGAGGAGCACCTGATCCAGCGTCATCTGCGCGCCGGGTTCTCCAACCGTGCCGTCGACGAGGGCGATGGCTCCGGGAGTCACCTTGAGCTGCCGTCCGCTGCTTTGAACGATTGCGTACATGTTCTACACCTGTGCAAAAGGGGGAGTGTACAACGAACGCGCAGGATTGCCAAGCATTTGCGTCGCTCTTGGAGCGACGGCGCCACGAACCCGAGCCGCGCTTCTTAGCGGTAGTCCTGGGCGACGCTCACTTCTTTGCCGCTCACATACACGCCGCATCCGACCTGTGTGTAGGGGCCGCTGAGGACTTCGTAGTGCTCTCCCCTCGGTCCAGCCGACCACATCTGGGCGAGGCCCATCTTGATCACGTCCTGAACCGCCCGGTCCGGCCAGAGCAGCAGCTCGGTTTCGGCCATGGCCACACCGCCGCCGTTGGTCTTCGAGAACAAGGCGTGCGGTACGCCAGCGGACGCGTCGTGTTGTGCGGCGGTGGCCGCGAACTGCTCGAGCGAATCCGAGCGCGTGAGGGCCGATCGGCCAATCGACGCGCGGTAGCGGTTGATCTCGTCAGTGCAGAACTGAAGGCTCGATGCGATCGTCGCAGCGTCCGGGGTCGACGGAGCAGTAGAAGGGAGCGCGCAGGCTGAGGCGGCAAGGCACATCAACACAACGAGGGTGGTGGCGAGTCGGCCGTCCGTGATCATCAGGCCAAAAAGATACACGAACTTGTTCATTATTGATGCTGACCGAAAGGCATACGAGGACCAATAAAGTCTCGGCCCCTTTTCAATTTTGCTATCGGGTGCGCACCGCTACTTCAGTAGGACTCGCGTGCCGCGGACCTTCTGGCTGCTCAACGTGCTCAAGAAGTTGGGCACCAGGCGATCCATCAGTTCGAAGTAGGACGAGAGCGCGGGTGAACTTTGCTGGGAATTGTAGAGAACTTCTTCTCGAAAACTCTCTGAATACATCGTGGCGCCCGAACGGCCATCGATGAACACGAACTTGGGTCGAAGCAAAAACCCCTTCCGCTCCATGTAGGTTCGCGTCGGAATGATGCGGCGTCGCCCCGTAGCCGGGTCGAACTGTTCGACCTCGCGCGACACAAACCCAGACCGGGACTGCGGCATGAACAGCACCGTGCCCGTGACGATGAGCGGGTTCTGATATTCCTCGCCGATCCGTTTCCAATAGGACGTGTTGGCAAACAGCCGCTCGTAGGGCTCGAGATCTTTTTCGTCGCGAATCTTCTGAGGCAGCGCGGCCGACTGTGCACTCCTGTCGGTGTTCGCGACCGGAACGGTGCCAGACTCGCGCGACGTCGGATTGTTGGCGTCCGAGCCAGCCACTCGACTCTGTTCTTGTGCAATTTCGAGCAACGACATGGCGTCCGCGTCAATGACACGCAGCGACGACTTGGAACGCAGCTGGCTGCGAAGCAAACGAACCGTTTCCTGATTCGTGTCCACATCGTCAGCGCCACCCGCGACGAAGCCGGCGATGAGGACACGTTGAAACGGAGTGACATCCAGCTTGGCCTGAATCGGCGTTTCGATCGGCACCTCGAACGACACCGGCCCGCACGCCACGATCAGGGCGGCGAGCGCCAGCGCCCCGAGACCCAGCCAGCGGCTAGGGCTTGTCCTTGTCTGCCGAGGTCCGATCATTGATTTCCTTGAAGAGCTCGTAGTTCTGACGAATCTGCAGGTTGTTCGGCTCGGCCTCGAGCGCTTTCTCGTACGCCTGCTTGGCTTTGTCGAGTTGGCCTTCGTGCTCGTAGGCCACCGCAAGGTTGTTGAACGCCGCCGCGTACAGCGGGTCGATCTGCACCGCGCGCTCCCACCGGTAGATGGCCTCGCGCCACAGACCTCGCTGAGCTACGTCGATGCCGAACGCAACGTGCGCCTTGGCTTCAGAACGTGCGTCCGCGTACGCCGGCGTTGCGGCGAGAGCCGTGGCAAGCAACAGCGTACAGGCAACGACACGTATGGACATGGGCCGGAATTTACTCACTATAGCGACTCGTCTTCGGGCGAAGCAAGGCAATTGACTCGCTGCATTCCTTCTCCGGGAGCAATCGATGTACCACCGTCGGATATAGAAATTGCTGCCTGTTTGCACGAAAGCGTGTCCTCTGCTTACGAAGCACTGTCGTCGATCTCGTCCAGCGTCAGGTGTCGGTCGCTATACTGACCCAGGTCGGACCCTGCGGCAGCCTGGCGGCCCCAACCTGGAGTGTCCAGAGTGGTCGCCCGGAGTGTGCGATCATGTGCGGCCCGATCGATTACGTCGCTCTATCGCTCTTGCCTGTGTGGCGCTGGCGTGTCATTGCCGAGCGGCTTCGGGCTGGCGATTCACCCACCGAAATTTTGCTCGACCAGTGCGCCGACGGCGTCCGCAGAAGTCGCGGCGCACCGGCATGGGTCTCGCCAGAGTGGACGCGCGAACAGGCGCGCCGCAAGCTCGACCAAGCTCAGGCGGCTGGCGTCCGGCCATTACTGCAGTCTGATACGTCCTACCCGCGGCAACTGCTCGAGATTATCGATCCTCCGCCGGTGTTGTGGATCTCGGGAAACTCAGCCGCACTGAGCGGCCCCGCTGTTGCGATAGTTGGCTCGCGGGCAGGATCAACGTACGCGTTGAGCGTTGCGGAGAGACTGAGCGCTGATCTGGCCGCAAGCGGAATCTGTGTAGTCAGCGGGCTGGCCCGGGGTGTCGACTCGGCCGCGCATCGGGGAGCGCTCTCGGTCGGGGGGTTGACGGTCGGGGTGCTAGGATGCGGCGTCGACATCGCCTACCCTCCTGAAAACGTGGCCTTGATAGCCGACGTCAAGGCGGCAGGCGCCATTGTGAGCGAGTTGGCGCCAGGAACCGCTCCTCGTCCTGGTTTCTTCCCCCGGCGCAATCGCATTATCAGCGGCCTTGTGCGTGCCGTTGTTATTGTCGAGGCGGGTGAGAAGAGCGGGTCGCTCATTACTGCCCGGTGCGCACTGGAACAGGGGAGAGACGTACTGGCTGTGCCCGGCAACGTGTTGACCGGTCGCAACAAGGGCGGCCACGCGCTCTTGAGGGATGGAGCACGGGTTGTGGAATCGGCGGCTGACGTCCTCGACGAGCTAGGTCTTCAGCCCGGTGGCCATCACAGCACCGGCGCCGGTCGATCGGAAGGTCCGCTCCTGGCTGCTTTGACACCGGGAGAATCGAGCGATTTGGACGAGATTGTGGCCCGAACGGGCCTGTCGGTCGTGGAACTGCTGCCCCGTCTGCTTGAATTGGAGCTGCGGGGAGAGCTCAGCCGTGAACCGGGTGGGCGTTTCTTGCGCCGCGAACGAAACGTGCTAGGGTGACACAGCAGATGGCAAAAACACTGGTGATTGTGGAATCGCCGGCCAAGGCGCGGACGATCCAACGGTTCCTGGACAGCAAGGATTTCGACATCCAGGCCAGCTACGGACATGTGCGCGACCTTCCCGAATCGGCGGATGAGATTCCCGACGAGATCAGGAAGAAGAAGTGGGGTCGGCTGGGCGTCGATACCGACCAGGACTTCAAGCCCTACTACGTCATCCCGAACGACAAGCGAAAGCATGTCGCCGCCTTGAAGGCGGCCCTCAAGGGCGCGAGTGAAGTGTTCCTCGCGACCGACCCTGACCGGGAAGGCGAGTCGATCAGCTGGCACCTCATGGAGGTGCTCAAACCCAAGGTTCCAGTCAAGCGCATCGTTTTTCACGAGATCACCGAGTCGGCCATTCTGGAAGCTGTCAAAGATGCGCACGATGTCAACGAGAACCTGGTCCGGGCTCAGGAGAGCCGGCGCATCCTCGACCGGTTGTACGGTTACACGCTGTCGCCCGTCCTCTGGAAGAAGGTGCAGACCGGACTCAGCGCGGGCCGCGTCCAGAGCGTCGCCGTCCGCTTGATCGTCGACCGCGAGCAAGAGCGGCTGGAATTCACCGGCGCGATGTACTGGGACCTCGAGGCACGCCTGTCGGGCGATGGCCGCGAGTTCGGAGCGACGCTGGCGCGAGTGGGCGCGGACCGCGTGGCGACCGGTAAAGACTTCGATTCGAACGGCCGCTTCGTTGGCAAGCAGACGCGGGTTGTCACGGGGGACGTTGCCGATGCGCTGGTCCACAGCCTGCGCGCGAATCTTCCGTGGACGGTCACCGCCGTCGAAGAAAAGCCTGGCGTCGAGCGCCCGGCGCCGCCCTTCACCACGTCGACGCTGACGCAGGAAGCCAGTCGCAAGCTCGGGTTCTCCACTGAGCGCACCATGCAGGCTGCGCAGCGACTGTTCCAGGACGGCCACATCTCCTATCACCGCACCGACTCGACGACCTTGAGCGAGAAGGCGCTTGGCGAATCGGCGCAAGCCATTCGCGAGATGTTTGGCGACGCGTACTACTCGGCACCGCGACGCTATGCGACCAAGGTCAAGAACGCGCAGGAAGCACACGAAGCGATCCGTCCAGCCAATTTCGTCGCCACGCCTGCAGCGTCAGGTCTGACCGGGGACGACTTCCGCGTCTACGAACTCATTTGGAAGCGCACCATGGCGTCGCAGATGGTGGACGCGCGGGTGCTTCGTACATCGGTCGAGATCACGGGCAACGGACCAGACAACGAACCAGCCATCTTCACGGCGTCAGGCAAGGCGATCGAGTTCGCGGGTTTCCGTCGCGCGTATGTCGAAGGCAGCGACGATCCGGCTGCGGAACTCGAAGATCAAGAGACGGTGTTGCCGAAGCTTGTCGTCGGCATGCGAGTCTCGGCCTCGGACGCGGTGCCTGCCACCGATGTGTCGTTGCTGTCCCTCGAGTCGAAGAAGCACGAGACTGCGCCGCCCGCGCGCTTCACCGAAGCGTCGCTCATCAAGGAGCTGGAGCGCCTGGGTATCGGCCGGCCGTCGACCTACGCGGCGACGATCGGCACGATCGAGCGGCGGGGCTACGTCTTCCGGCAGGGCAAGGCGCTCGTCCCGAGCTACACGGCGTTCGCCGTCACTCGTCTCCTCAGCGCCCATTTCGCCGACCTCGTCGACTTCGCCTTCACGGCGGAAATGGAAGAAGACCTCGACCAGATCTCGCGCGGTGAACGCGAGTGGTTACATTTCATCGAACAGTTTTATCGGGGCGACGCGAACCATCGCGGCCTCGAGGACGCGGCACGGCAGGCCGAAGAGAAGGCCGACTATCCGCTCATCAGTGTGGGGGTCGATCCCGACTCCGGCGAACCGATTCGCGTGCGCATCGGCCGCTTCGGTGCCTTCCTGCAACTCGGCGAAGGCGGACCCGGAAAAACCGCCTCGCTACCGCCGAACCTGCCGCCTGCAGACCTTCGCGTCGAGAAGGCGATGGCCTTGATTCGGGCCAAGGCGGAGGGCCCGCGGCAACTGGGCACCGATCCGGCGACCGGACAAAACGTCTACGCCATCCACGGGCGCTTTGGCGCGTATGTCCAATTGGGCGAGACTCCGGACAAGGGTTCGAAGGAGAAGCCAAAACGCTCGTCGCTCGTTGGCGCGATGACCGAGTCCACCGTGACGCTCGACGAGGCGCTCAAGTTGTTGCAGTTGCCGCGTGATCTCGGCGCTCACCCGGAAAGTGGGACATCGGTTGTCGCGGGCCTCGGCCGGTTCGGCCCGTACGTCAAGCACGGCGACGAGTTCCGCTCGCTCGAGAGCGACGATGAGCTGTTCACCGTCGACCTTGCTCGAGCGCTGCAACTGTTCGCGGAACCGAAGAAATCGCGACGCAGACAGGCGGCGAAGAAAGTGATCGCCGCGATCGCCCGTCCAGAAGGAGCGCCGCTTCAAGTGCTCGAGGGACGCTACGGTCCGTACGTCACTGACGGCGAGACGAACGCATCGGTGCCCAGGGGTGTCGAACCGACGACGCTCACGCTCGAGGCCGCCAACGATCTGCTCGAGGCCAGGCGGTCTGCTGCGCCTCGTCCCGCTCGCGGTCGTGC
>JBEBGB010000227.1:0-7556 GCA_040081675.1 Vicinamibacterales bacterium | reverse complement strand
TGCACTTCCTCTACGGCGACTATCTCGTCGTTCCAGGAACGAGGCTGGGCCGGACGGCCGACGCACTCGCACGACTGCTCCACCCTGAGGCGTACCGCTGAGGATTCTCCTCTCCTGAGCTCGGGCAAGGACACGTGGGCGCTCCATAGTCCTCCGCCAGCTCGGACCTCGAGGCTGACGTCGCGACAGAGGTGGCGGGGCAGCACAGGCGCAGTCGCCAGGCGCACAGGCTGCCGCACGGTGTGCGGCAAGTGCACATCATCCCCGTGCTCCTGTCACGAAATCACACCGACATCTGCCGATTGCTGGCACATTCGCTTGGCAGATGCCTTGCTCAATGCAGTGAAGCTGGAAACAGAGCACGAGCAAACAGATGGCTACAGCGTTGCGCACACTCGCCGTCGACCAGCTCGAGGAGCTAAGGGTCCTCCAAGAGGAGGGTCAGCCCGATGTCCTCTCGGAGATGGTCGGCCTCTTCATAGATGAAGCCGAGGCGCGCCTCTTGGAAGCCACCGAAGCCGCCCGCACCGGCGACGTCGTGGTGCTGCATCGGTCGGCACACAGCCTCCGCGGTGCCTGCGGCGCCGTGGGCGCCGAGCAGATGTGTGCGCTCGCTGCGGAGCTCGAGGCTGCCGGTCAGCCGCACGAAGCGTCGCCGATCGTGCAGGCACTCGTCGCGGAATTCTGGCGCGTGCGGGAGCTCCTTGGTCCATATCAATCGATTCAGGTGGACGAGGAGCACGCGGGCCTCCCCGACAGCGAGAGGACAGGACTATGAAATGGAGTCGCCGTAGGAAGCTTCTCGTAGGCTATGGGCTGATTCTGTTGATGACCCTGGCGATCGGGTTCACCGGGCTCAACGCGGCGCGGGGACTCGCCAGCCAGTTGGACAGATCGAGCAACATCGCCGCCCCAAACTGGGCCGATGCATCCCAGACCGAACGCCTGCAGAGTATCCTCCGCAGCCGGCTCGATCAGCTCGTCATCGCGGCGGGACGCCATGAGACGGAGACCGTGGCCGAACACGTCGGGTACTTGCGGGGCCGCCGCGAACAGATGATGAACACGTTGGGACGGATCGAGAGCCACGTCGAATCCACGGCGCTCAAGACGGCGACCGCAGACGCACGCGCCGAGATTACCGAGTGGTGGCGTGTTGCCGAAGAGGTCGAGCGTCTGGCCACGTCTCAAAATCAGGCAGGGGCACACACTGCTTTGGCTGCGTCGCACCAGGTGAACGACCGGGCGCAGCGCGCCGCGGAGGTCCTGACTGCGGTGACCAAAAGCGAGCTCGATGAGCTCGCGGCCGCCGGGGGACGATCCTATGCGTCGTACCGGATCTGGCTGACCGTAATCCTGATCGGGACAGTGCTCGTCACCGGATCGCTTCTGCGATCCGCCGAGCGCACCAGTCGCCGGCTCGAGCAGATCTCGGCGAGCTGCATCGAGGGTGGCAACGAGCTGGCCTCGGCGTCCGCCCAAGTGTCGATGTCTTCCCAGTCGCTCGCGCAAACAGCGAGCGAGCAGGCGGCCTCCCTCGAGGAAACCTCCGCGACGATGGAGGAATTGGCGTCCATGACGAAGCAGAACGCCGATCGCGCGAAGCAGGTCGCTACGCTCATGAGCGAGGCGGACACGAAGGCCACCGAGTCGAACCAGGCGATGACCGTGGCGACCAGCTCGATGATCGGCATCGAGGAATCGAGCAACAAGGTCTCGCGGATTCTCAAGACGATCGACGAGATTACCTTCCAGACCAACATCCTCGCGCTCAACGCGGCGGTCGAAGCCGCCCGCGCGGGTGAGGCCGGTCTCGGCTTCGCGGCGGTCGCCGAAGAGGTCCGCAACCTAGCGCAACGCTCAGCGAGCGCCGCCAAGGAGACGGCCAGCCTGATCGAGGAATCTATGTCCAAAGCGCGTGACGGGCGCCAGCGCGTCGAGCAGCTCGGCGCCGCGCTCGCCAACATTACGGCGCACATCCGCGAGGTGCGGCAACTGGTCGACGACGTCAGCACTGCCAGCCAGCAGCAGGCGCACGGCATCGGGCAGGTGTCAGAGGCGGTCGCCCAGATGGAGCAGGTAACCCAGACAATCGCGACAACCTCGGAAGAAAACGCCGCCGCAAGCGAGGAGGTCAGCTCGCAGTCCGAAGTGACGCTCAAGGTCGCCTCGGACCTTCACCGACTCGTGCACGGCAGCACCAACAAGCAGTCGCCAGTCATGGCTGCGCCCCGGTCGGCGCCGGTCAAGCCGGTGAGGCACATCGTGAAGCTCGACCACGCGGCAACCGTGAGGCCGCGGGTCCCGGCCGAGTGGGGGGACCTCGCAAACACCGGCACCTACCGGAGATTCTGACGTGACCGCGGCCGCGGACCTCGACGCACTGCTCGCCGATCCCGACATGGCGGGGTTTTTCGTGAACGAAGCACTCGAGCACCTCGCCAGTATCGAAGGGCTGGTGCTGCAGCTCGAGCACGCCCCCGACGACCGGTCGCTTATCGACGCGGTCTACCGGCCGTTCCACACTATCAAGGGCAATGCACTTGCGATGGGTGCGAAGCACAGCGGTGCCCTGGCACACGAGATCGAAAGCCTCCTGGACCTGATTCGATCCGGCAAGACGCCCCTTGGCGCGACCGAGATCGATGCGATCCTCGAAGGGACGGATCGATTGAAGGCGGCCATCGACGCGCTGGCACGCGGGCTACAGCCGCAGTCACCCGCCGCCGGAACAGCGGACCCTACCCGCGATGCTCATGCCCACGGCACCGAGAGCGGCCCGGCATCGATCAAGGTGGACACGGGAAAGCTCGACTCGCTCGTGGACATGGTGGGCGAGCTGGTGATTCTCGAAGCCATGATCCGTGAAGGGTGTCCGATCCTCCGCGAACAAGAGCAAGCCGCCGCGCGCCAGTTCGCCAGCCTCCACCGCCTGCTCGCGGAGCTGCAACGAATGTCGCTCTCCCTGCGGATGGTCTCGCTCGGGCGGACGTTTCACCGCATTACACGGATTGTGCACGACGTGAGCCGCACCTGCGGGAAGCCGGTGGATCTCGTCATCGCCGGTGAGGCCACCGAACTGGACCGCCACGTGATCGAGCAGATCACCGACCCGCTGCTCCATCTGGTCCGCAACGCCATCGATCACGGAATCGAGGATCCAGAGACGCGCGCGAAACTCAACAAGCCGTCACGCGCGCAGCTCGTGCTCACCGCGTCACACCAGGAAGGCCTCGTCTGCATCGAGATCGCCGACGACGGCGCCGGCCTCGACACCGGCAAGATCAGGAGCATCGCGATGGCACGCGGGCTCATCGACGCATCATCCGACCTTTCGCCGTCGCAGATTCACCAGCTTATCTTCGAGCCTGGATTCTCGACCGCCGACGCCGTCACCGACGTTTCCGGCCGCGGTGTCGGCATGGACGTCGTCCGGCGCAACGTCACGGCTCTGGGTGGACGCATTGACATCTGCACGGTGCGCGGACAGGGGACGACCTTCTCGGTGAAGGTGCCGCTGACGATGGCCATCGTGCAGGGCGTGCTCATCGGCGCCGGGGACGAGCGGTACGTCCTGCCCGCGCACACGCTCAGAGAGGTCGTGCAGAGGGTTGAATGCGAGATTCACGAGGGGGCCGGTGGCAGACGGTTTACTTCCATACGCGGCGTGTCCATGCCCTTCGTCGAGCTGCCCACCCTGCTCGGCAGCGTGACGTCGGATGGTCACGAGCGCGTGGTGCTCGCGATCGAAGTGGACGGTCGACGAGCCGCCGTCGGTGCCGATTGCATGTTCGGCGTGCAGGAGTTCGTCGTCAAGCCGCTGGCCACCGTCCAACGCGTGCGGGGGTTCTCGGGCGGCGCGGTCCTCGGCGACGGGCGCGTCGGATTGATCCTCGATGCGGTCGGCGTGTTCGAGCTGATGGACGACTCGCACCGCGTAGCGGCGTAGGGTGGACTTCGTGAGGTCGGCCGGAGAAGCACACATGATGACACGCACTGCGCGGGCACCCCGGCAGGAGCCAGAGGCCATGGCCACGAGGCACGTGACCTTCCTGGTGGCCGGAGAGACATACGCCGTGCCCGTCTCGCACGTGCGTGAAGTGATCCGGTGGATTCCTGTGACCCGGTTGCCGCACGGGGCCGCATCCGTCAAAGGCGTGATCAACCTTCGCGGTGAGATTGTGACCCTCCTCGACCTCCGGGCATTGCTCAACCTACCGCCCGAGGCGCCCACCGATCGGACCTGCATCGTTGTCGTGAGCATCCAGCGCGCGGATGCTCGCCTCCAGACCGGGTTGATCGTGGACACCGCGCTCGATGTCACGCAGATGGCCGCCAAGGACATCGAGACGAAGGGCGACGACGCGCCGGTCTTCGCTGGCGACTACGTGGTGGGTATCGCCCGCACGAAAACCGGCCTGACACTGCTGCTGGACGTGGAGCGCCTGGTCACCGACGGCCTGGCGCCGGCATCGCTCCCGTCCTAGGCGACACCATGGCCGAGACACTCCTCCTCAGGCGCGGCGACATGACCGCCATCGCACAGCTCGTCTACGAGCAGAGCGGCATTCGCCTGACCGAGGCGAAGACGGCGCTGGTGAACGCGCGCCTACAGAAGCGTGTGCGCGAGCAGGGCTTCAGGACGTTCGGCGCCTACGTAAAGCACGTGCGAACGGAGGCGGGCGGGGTTGAATGCCATGCCATGATCGACGCGCTCACGACCAATAAGACGAGCTTCTTCCGGGAGCCTGGTCACTTCAGCTTTCTCGTGGAGCACGTCCTCCCCGAAGTGCTGAATCGGGGCTCCGCCTCCATCGCGGGATGGAGCGCGGGCTGTGCGACCGGCGAAGAGCCCTACTCGATCGTCATGGCGCTGTTGAACGCATTCCAGGGAAGGGTTGCGTGCACGATCGACATCGTAGCGTCCGACGTCTCGCCCACAGCGCTCGCGACGGCGGTGAGGGGCGTCTACCCGCTCGAACGGGTGCAGAACGTTCCCCATGAAACATTGCGGCGGTACATGGAGCGCGGCATCGGGGAACAGGAAGGTCTCACGCGCGTGCGCGACGCGGTGCGCCGGCTGATCCGTTTCGAGGAAGCGAACCTGCTCGACGCGCGTATCCTGGCCAGGCAGCGGGACTTCATCTGGTGCCGCAATACGCTGATGTACTTCGACCACGCAGCACGCCAGCAGGCGCTCGCGCACCTGATCGCGAACCTCGCGCCGAGCGGCTACCTGTTCGTGTCGCACGCCGAGAACCTGTCTGGGCTGGAACACGAGCATGGGCTCGTCCGGACTGCGCCGGCCATCTACCGCAGGATGCGGGCATGAATCGGGGAGTGGCGGCCTGCGCGTCGGCCTCCCCCGAGTGCGAGACGATTGCCGTCGGCGTGGGCGCCCTGGCGGTGGTGGACGACCCTGACGCCGTGCTCGTGACGCATGCCCTCGGAAGCTGTGTGGCCGTCTGCATCTGGGATCCCGAGGTGCGCGTCGCGGGACTGCTGCACTTCCTGCTGCCGGGCTCACTGGGCGATTCCCACCGGGCCCGCGTGCAACCGGAGGCATTCGCCAACAGCGGCATCCCATTGCTCTTCAAAACAGCGTACCGGCACGGCCTGCAGAAATCGCGGGCGGTGGTGTACCTGGTGGGGGGCGCCGAGATCGCCCAGGTGAACATGGCGTCGAGCCGGATCGGCAGGCGCAACGTCATCGCGGCGCGCCGAATTCTCTGGGAGAACGGCGTGCTCATCGAACGCGAGGAAACCGGCGGAGCGGCGCCCCGCAGCGTCTACCTGTCGGCCGAGACCGGACGCCTGCGGATCAGGGCCGGCAACGAGCACGTCGTCATCGAATAAGGGGAACCATGAGCACTGCAACGCACAAGCGCCTCAACCTACTCGTTGTCGACGATTCGATCATGATGCGCGCCATGATCAGGCGCGCGGCCGTCCTCTCCAACGTGCCGCTCGGCACAATCTACGAAGCGTCCAACGGCGAAGAAGCGCTGGCGTTGATGGAGACGACGGCGATTGACGCCCTGTTCACCGACATCAACATGCCGGTGATGACCGGTTTGGAGCTGCTCAGGGCCATCGATGGCCAAGACCGGTGGCGCACCCTTCTGCGCGTCATCATCTCAGCGGACGGCTCGACGTCCCAACGCGAGCAGGTCGGACAAGTGCGCGCGTGCCGCTACGTTGAAAAACCGTTCAAGCCGGAGGCAATTCGCGATGTCCTTGCCTCGCTCCTCTAGCCCCGCGACGGCGAAGCTGCTGACACTGTTGCCGGCAGTCGTCGCCGACGTGGCCGAGCAGGCGTTCTTCGTTTGGGCAGAGCCGTGTGATGGCAAGGCGATTGCCGAGCTCATCGCGGCCAGTACCGTCCCTGGAACCGACGCCGGGTGGCTGGCGGCGCACATCGAGTTCCGCGGTGCGAGCGCAGGAACCTTCGCGTTGCAACTGCCCATGGCCCTGGCGCGCGAGCTTGGAGCTGGCATGGCCGGCGCACCGGCCGCCGAAGCGCTGGCCGACGAGCAACTGGTTGATGTCGCTGGCGAGCTGGCTAACATGCTCTGCGGCGCGCTGTTGACCCGAGTCGATCGGGCTCAGCAGTTCGAGCTGCTGCCACCCCAGATCACGCAGACCGTAGGAGTCAGCCGTGACGGCGGGTGGGTGGAAGGGACGCAGTTTTTTTCCGTCAACGATCGTCCCATGGCGGTTCGCGTCGCATCGGCGTAGACATTGGGTGTCCGCCGACTCATCGCCGTCGGCGCTTCGGTGGGCGGTAACCGCGCCATCGAGTCGCTGCTGATGCGTCTCCCCGCCGACACGCCACCCATTCTCATCGTGCAGCACACTCTGCCAGACTTCACTGGGCGGTTTGCCAGTCGCCTCAATGAGGTGAGCCCAATGCGCGTCGTCGAGGCGACGGATGGGCAAGTCATCGTCCCAGGCGCGGCCTACATCGCGCCGTGGCACGCGCACCTGACGGTCACACAGCTTCCACACGGTCTACATACGGCGCTGATCCGAACGCCGCGCGTGCAGTTTCACCGTCCCTCCGTGGACGCGCTGTTTCTCTCGCTGGTGGGCCTTCGGGACGTGGACGTCGTTGCAGTGATCCTCACGGGCATGGGACGCGACGGCGCGGAGGGCATGCTGGCACTGCGCCGGAGCGGCGCCAGGACGATTGTCCAGGATGAGAAGTCGTCAATGGTTTTCGGCATGCCGAAGGAAGCCATCGAGCGCGGTGCCGCAGAGCAGGTTTCGTCGCTCGACGAGTTGCCGCAGCGGATTCTCAGGCTCGTTCTCCAGGGGGCAGGGAAAAGGACGGCCGCAGGAGTGAAGCGTCGTCGCCCAGAAGGCGACTTGGGCATTGAGCGAGCGATCAGTCGTCGACGCGACGCAACGTTACCGTCCGGCCGTCATACGCGGCGGACATCCTGACGTCGCCGGTACGTGTACCTCGGTTGTCATCCACGGCGGCCGTCCCATGAAAACCCGTAACGGACTGCGGCACCACCGCGTTCAGGTACCCGCCAACCGTGTCCCTCAAG
>JBEBGB010000970.1:0-1904 GCA_040081675.1 Vicinamibacterales bacterium | reverse complement strand
CGCAGCTTGTCCTCGAGCGTCGTCAAACGCAGAAAGTCGACGTAGGCATGCACGTCGGGCACAAAGAACGCGGGATGGCTGGCCAGAATGAAGTCGTGTGTCAGTTTCTCGTCCGGGGCCTCTTTGTCGCCCGCAACCCCAAAGAGCTTGATGGCCATGCCGCGCACGTCTGGCGCTGCGTCGGGAGGCGGAGGCGTCGAGGGGCGGCCGTTGGAGTAACGGATGTAGGCGTGGTACGTGCCGGGTCTTGCGAACAGGCCGTGACGGAGCGACTCGGGCAGGTCCGCATCGATGTCGACGGTGGCCTTCACCAGCCCGTGATGCTTGGGATGCGCATCGCGAACTGTTCCCTGACCGATTGCGTGCATCATCGACTGAACGACAACCTGGACGGCCTCGTCGGTTGTCTGGCGGTCGTTGTCTGTTGAGGATTGTTCGTTCAGGCTCGAGATGAGGCGCAGACCGGTCAGGCTCGGGAAGAACAGATAGGCGGCAGCACGTGTCTTGACGAATCGCGACAGGCTCGCGACCTCGGCACTGGCGCTCGCGGGTCCGCTGATCCACCGGCTCATGACGCTTTCGAACTGATCCTTCAGGCTGGCGCACAGGAACAGTCCGAGCAGACCCCGTGGGTTGCCGTCTCGCTTCTGCGACGGATCGTAGGGGGGGCCGTACGTCATGCCGCGGCGAATCAACCGCGCCGCAGCGAGTGGGTCGGCGCCGCGCGGGTTCATGCGACGAATGTGAGCCTCGGCAGGACACCGCGCGCCGTCGGCGTCCGCAGGGGCATCCGGCAGTTCCTCGTTTGGTGCGTAGTCGAAGCGGTTGTAGTCGAGCGGATCGAGCGGTGGTGTCGGTGTTGGTGCAGCGGGGGACAGCGACAGGGGCGCACCGTTGCGCCAGCGGCCGCACATTCTGGCTGCGAGAAGCTCTCGCGCTCCAGGGCCAGACGCATGGCTATCGAGGTACTCCTCGTATCCGTCGACGTCTTGCGCGAGCATGCGGAATGCTCCGTAGGTGCCGTTGTGTCCCAAGGCGCCTGGAATCGGCAGTCCCGCACTCGCGGCATTCGGTCGACCCTCGGAGTTGTCTGGGTGACCGAGAATGAACATCCCCGGGGCCACCGCGGGCGGAGTTCCCGGACGTCGATCGAGCGCCGGGAGCAGTTCTGGTTGGCTGATGCCGTCGCTGTACCCGAAGTGCAAGGGCCGCGTGACCTCCTGGCCTGACGGGTGGGTGAAGTCCTTCAGGGCTTCTCCGTCGAGCATGGACACAAGCACACAAGCGTGCGTGCTTGCCATGTCGAGCAGGTGGCGAGAAAGCGTGTCGAGTTCGTCTTGCTGCCGCGCGTAGACCACGACCGCGACGTGCGCAGCGTCTGCGTCGAAGAGCCAACGATCGGGAGCACTCTCGCCTGAGTCACCCAGTTGCGACGCGCGTCCTTTCGCGCCCTGTTGGAACTCGGGTGGAAAGGAACCGAGCGAGACTGCGGAGACGGCAAGGGCTTCGAGGCCCCGCCACGTGAAGCCGGCGTAGACCAGTGTCTGGGACGGCGCGTTCTGATCGCGCGACCCAGCCGTGCTCACCTGAACCGGCGACTCGGAGTCTACAAGCGACCGAACAAAGCGACGACCACCGACTGCGTCCGATATCTGAAAGAAGTGATAGCGCAGCCGCGGACAGGTTGTTCCGTACAAGACGAGACCCTGAATCTCGCGGCGGTCTCGATCGCTGAGCATGTGCTGGTCGGACATGAGTTCAGTTCAACCTCAGAGAGCGTCACTTCTGGAAGTGTTGTGAGCGCGGTGGGCGCTGAAGGCCTGCACACTCGTCGCTGTGCACCACGACCGGCTTATAACGCCGGTGGATGCGCGAGCGAACACCGAGGCAATCGGGGCGATTGG
>JBEBGB010000969.1:0-1904 GCA_040081675.1 Vicinamibacterales bacterium | reverse complement strand
GGCCGGGCGGGCTAGGCAGGCCGGGGCTCTTTGATCAGTGTGAGCGTCAGCTCCGCGCCCAGCGCCTATCGCCCAAAGCCCGAGTATCATGCAGGCCATCGCGCGGACACCCATGGACACACATGAACTGACCGATCTCCTCGCCACCAATGATGCGCTGGCCAATGCGCCGCGGGCGGAACTCGAGTGGCTGGCCACGCACGGCACCGTTCGGAGCCTGGCCAAGGACGGCGTGCTGACACCCAAGGGCGCGCAGGTCGAAGGGATGTTCATCATCCTCTCGGGCCACATCGCCATCTTCGTCGACCGCGGTGCGGGCTTGAAGAAGGTGATGGAGTGGAGAGCCGGCGACGTGACAGGACTCCTCCCCTATTCCAGGATGGTCGCGCCACCTGCCGACACGGTGGCTCAGGAACCGACGATCATCCTGGCGATTCATCGGAACGACCTCCGCGAGATGATTCGAGAATGTCACGAGGTCACCGCGAATCTCGTGCACAAGATGGTGGACCGTGCCCGCCAGTTCGCGTCGAGCGATCTGCACGACGAGAAGATGATCTCACTCGGAAAGCTGTCGGCTGGTCTTGCGCACGAGTTGAACAATCCCGCGGCAGCCATCGAGCGCGCCGCAGCGTTGCTCGAGGACCGGCTGGACGACGCCGAACAGGCCACGCTGGCGCTCGGCGCAGTGCGTCTGTCCGACGAACAGTTGACGGCGGTCGAGGCCACGCGCGCCGCCTGCATGGCCTCACGAGTGCAGAGCGTGCTCTCTCCGATCGAACAGGCGGAACGAGAGGATGCGATCTCCGACTGGCTCGAGGACCACGCGCTCGACTCGAAACTGGCAGGCATGCTCGCGGACACCGCAGTCACGATCGAGTCCCTGGATCAAATTGCTTCCGTCGTCGGCGGCTCGTGCCTCGAGGCGGTTCTGCGTTGGGCGGGCGCGGGTTGCGCCGTGCGCGGACTCGCATCGGAGGTTCAAGATGCCGCCATGCGCATCTCCGGTCTGGTCGCAGCGGTCAAAGGCTTCACCCACATGGACCAGAGCGGTTCGGCCGCACTCGTCGACCTGGGCATGAGCCTCGGCAACACGGTGGCCGTGCTCAAAGCGAAGGCGCGCGGGAAATCGGTGGCGGTGGCCGTCACCGTCGCTCCAGACCTTCCACCTGTTCGCGGCTTCGTCGGCGAGCTGAATCAAATCTGGGCCAATCTGATCGACAACGCGCTCGACGCGGTGGACCGGTCAGGGCGAATCGAGGTGAGCGCCGTGCAGGACGGCCGCCGTGTCGTGGTCCGCGTCGTCGACAATGGCCCTGCTGGTATTCCGCCGGACGTGCTCAGTCGAATGTTCGAGCCATTCTTCACCACCAAGCCGGTCGGCAAGGGTACGGGACTCGGACTCGACATCGTGCGGCGTCTGCTCGGTCGGAACGACGCACACATCGAAGTCGACTCCGTGCCGGGACGCACTGAATTTCGCGTATCACTCCCGATTGCAGAGGGCGACGCCAACGGAGTGCGCGCGTGAAAGGCCCGGTGCTGCTCGTCGTCGATGATGACCCGCAGGTGCTGGCGGCGATACGCCGCGACCTGCGCTCGCGTTATCGGGAATCGTATTCGGTGGTCAGCACGAGTTCGGGCGAAGAGGCGCTGGCCACCGTTCGCGAACTGCGGGCGCGCGGCGATTCGCTGGCCATGGTCATGACCGATCAGCGGATGCCCGGCATTCAAGGCACCGAGGTGCTGACGCGAACCCGCGAGGTGTATCCGCTCGCACGACGCGTGTTGCTGACGGCCTACTCGGATATCGCCGCAGCCGTACGGGCGATCAACGAAGCACACCTCGACCACTATCTGTCGAAGCCGTGGGATCCGCCGGAAGACAAGCTCTATCCTGTCGT
>JBEBGB010000968.1:0-1906 GCA_040081675.1 Vicinamibacterales bacterium | reverse complement strand
TACTCGTATGCCTTGAAGAGATTGCTGACGCCGCTGCACGCGGACAGGACACAGACCGCAAGCAGCGCCACCGCCGACCGAATCCGCATTTATCGCAATGATATAGTGAAAATCGACCCACCTGATGTCCTCCAAGCCCCTGCTCTACCTCGTCGACGGCAGTTCCCAGATGTATCGCGCCTACCACGCGCCGATCCGAACGGCCGAAGGTACGCTCCTCAGGAACGCAGCCGGCATCCCGACCAACGCGGTCTATATCTTCGTCACGATGCTGCGCAAGCTGCTGAAGGATCACGCTCCAGCCTTCATCGCCGCGTCGTTCGATCTGCCTGGCCGCACCTTCCGCGACGACCTTGCCGACGACTACAAGGCGAACCGCGCGCCGATGCCTGACGACCTCGCCGGCCAGATTCCGCTCGTGCACCGGGCCTGCGAAGCGCTGGGCGTGCCGATCGTCACCTACGAGCGCTACGAGGCGGACGATGTCATTGGGACGCTGGCAAAGCACGCGGCGACGGCTGGATACGCCGTGGTGATCGTGACGGGCGACAAGGATTTCTTCCAACTGGTCGGCGACGACATTCGCGTCTTCAATCCGCGCGACGAAGGATCGTGGTACGACGCAGACGGTGTGAAGGAGAAGTTCGGCGTCCGGCCAGATCAGGTCGTCGACGTGCTCGCGCTCATGGGCGACTCGATCGACAACGTGAAGGGTGTTCCGGGAATCGGCGAGAAGGGCGCTCGCGAGCTCATCACCACCTGGAACACGCTCGACGCGCTACTCGAACATGCCAGTGAGGTGCCCGGCAAGAAGTATCGCGAGGCGCTCCTCGCGCATCGCGCGGAGGCTCGCAGCAGTCGTGAACTGCTCGTCATTCACACCGACGTGCCGGTTGCGCTCGACGTCGAGGCGTTCCGCTACCACGGGCCATCTCGTGAAGCGTGCTACACGCTCTTCGCCGACCTCGGTTTTCGTTCGCTGACCATGGAGTTCGCACCAACAGCGGACAGCATCGTCAAGGACTACCAACTGGTCACCGACGCCGAGTCGCTCGATCGGCTGGTGGTCGAGATTCGAGCGGCGCAGCGCCTGGCGATCCGTCTGCTCGCAGACGATGGGCCAGGGCTCAGAGCCGGAATCGTAGGCATTGCCGTGTCGACGCAGGCGCGTGCGGCCCGCTACATTCCGACGCGGCATTCGGGCATGCACACGGGTCCGCAGCTGACAACCGCTGACGCCCTTGCCGCGCTGAAACCGATCCTCGAAGACGACACAATCGAGAAGATCGGACACGACCTGAAGGCTGACGCGCTCCTGCTCTCGAGACATGGCGTGACGTTGCGCGGTTATGGCACCGACACGATGTTGGCGAGTTACCTGCTGGATGCCACGCGCTCGGGGCATCCGCTGGAGGAGACGGCCCTCGAGCACCTGGGCTACAAGGCGGTGACCGAGGAGGACCTCTGCGGTCGAGGCGCCAAGGCGACGGCAGTGGCCGACCTGCCGCCGGACGCCACCCTGACCTTTGCCGGCGAGCGTGCCGATCTGGCGCTGCAACTCGCGGACACCCTGTCGCCGCTGCTGGCAGCCGACGGTCTCGACGTCGTGTATGGGCGGCTCGAGCGGCCCTTGATTCCCGTCCTCGTCGACATCGAGCGCGCTGGCGTCCGCCTCGACATCTCGCTGCTTGCAACGCTCTCGCAGCGACTCGAGACCGACCTCGCTGGTCGCACGGCGCGCATCTACGACATCGCCGGCGAGTCGTTCAACATCGCCTCGCCGCCTCAGCTCTCACGCATTCTTTTTGACAAGCTGCAGCTTCCGGCACTACGGCGCAATGTCAAGACCCGCACGGCGTCCACCGCCGCGGATGTACTCGAGGAACTCGCGCAGTCGCACGAGCTA
>JBEBGB010000226.1:0-7577 GCA_040081675.1 Vicinamibacterales bacterium | reverse complement strand
GTGACCATCGACCTGCGCTCTGATACGGTGACCAAACCAACAGAGGCGATGCGCGCCGCCATGGCGTCCGCACCCGTTGGCGACGATCAGTTCGGCGAAGACCCCACGACCAACCTCCTGCAGGAACGGGTCGCGGCCCTGCTTGGAAAGGAGGCCGCGCTCTGGCTGCCGTCAGGCACCATGGCGAACCAGGTGGCGCTCCTCGTGCTCACGCGGCGTGGAGACGATGTAGTCGTTGGTCGCGCGACGCACGCGGTGTGGTCCGAAGCTGGCGCCTCCGCCGCAAATGCCGGCGTGCAACTCACCGAGGTGGGCAAGGGCGGCACCTTTACGGTCGACGAGTTTCTGGCCGCGCGCAAACCACACGACCACATGATCATGCCCGGCACGACGCTGGTCGAGATCGAGAACACACACAACCGCGGTGGCGGCGTGATCTTCGATCAAGCAGAAGTCGAGCGAATCTGCCACGCGGCACGAGAGCACCGCGTCTCGACCTTCCTGGACGGCGCCCGAATCTGGAATGCCGCCGTCGCCTCTGGCGTGGAACCATCGGTGCTCGCGCGACCATTCGATGTCGTCTCCGTCGCACTGTCGAAAGGCTTGGGCGCACCTGGAGGATCGCTGCTGGCCGGGTCGTCGGCGTTGATCGGTCGCGCGGTACGAGCACGTCGCATGCTGGGCGGCGCGATGCGTCAGAACGGCATCTTCACCGCGGCGGGTATCTATGCGCTCGATCACAACCTTGCGCGGCTTGCCGACGATCATGCGAATGCGCGCCTGGTGGCGGCACAGCTCGCAGAGAGCCCGCGGATCCAGATCGACCTCGCAACCGTGCAGACCAACATCGTGATCTTCCATCTGCCCGCCCATGCGCCAGATGCCGAGACCGTCGTCATGCGCGCGCGGGAGCACGGCGTCCTGGTCATCGCGTTCGGCCCACGAACCGTTCGTGCAGTGACGCACATGGACGTGTCCGCAGAGCACTGCGCGCAGGCCGCCAAGGTGCTCGCTTCGATCGCTGAATCATGACGCCACGAGCATTCCCCTTCGTCGACCTTGATCTTGCAAAGCGACTCGAGGCGACCGAGGGGCACGCGAACGCCAAGTTCGTCGAGTCCAGAGCGCGGCGTACGCCAGAGACTGGCGCGTGCTGGATTGAGGTGGCTGGCACGTATGGCCTGTTCGACGGCGCCGGATCGCCGTGCACGCAGACATTCAGGCTGGGAATGTTCGAGCCTGTTACCGAGACCGCTCTCGACACCCTCGAAACCTTCTTTGCCTCGCGCGGCTCCGATACGTTTCACGAAGTCAGCCCACTCGCTGATCCGAGTGCATTGACGGTGCTCACGACGCGCGGCTACCGCCCATGCGAGCTGACGAGTGTGCTATTCCAGCCTCTGCCGGTTCCGGAGGTCGATCTGGCGTCAGAGAGTCCCATCGTCCTCGGACGCATTGCTCCGACGGAGCAGGCGATGTGGGCCGAGACTGCTGGTCGCGGGTGGGGTGCATCGGCCGAGTTGCGCGAATTCATGTCGTCGTTCGGATCGATTTCGGCCGGAGCAGAGGATACCTACCCGTTCCTCGCGAGGCTGGACGGAGCGCCCGTTGCGACGGGCTCATTGGTCATCTGCAACGACGTGGCGTTGCTGGCTGGTGCGAGTACTGTCCCCGAAGCGAGAGGCCGCGGCGCGCAGCGCGCCTTGCTTGCCGCCCGGCTGCGGTTTGCGTCGAGCATGGGCTGCACGATCGCGATGATGTGTGCCGCTCCCGGCAGCAGTTCCCAGCGAAACGCCGAGCGCAGTGGCTTTCGCATCGCCTACACGCGCATCAAATGGCACAAGGCGTCGGCGGGTACGTGAGGCGACAGCGATGATCAGACTTGCGACACTCGAGGACGCCGCGGCAGTGGCGGACGTCTACCGGCCGTATGTGGAGTCGACAGTGATCACCTTCGAGGTGGTGCCGCCCACCGACGACGAGATGCGGTCCCGGATGACCGGCGTCCTGGCGAGGCTGCCGTGGCTTGTCGCTGAAGATGCAGGTCGAATTGTTGGATACGCCTACGCGTCGCCACACCGCGAGCGCGCGGCCTATCAGTGGTCGGTCGACACGGCGGTGTATCTGCACCGGGACGCACACAGAAAAGGTATCGGCCGGTCGCTCTACTCGACGCTCTTCCCGATGCTGGTGCGTCAAGGCTTCGTGAATGCCTTCGCCGGAATCACGCTGCCGAACGGGAAGAGCGTCGGTTTACATGAGGCTATGGGATTCCTTCCTGTCGGCATCTACAAGAACGTCGGCTTCAAAGCCGGCCAGTGGCTCGATGTGGGCTGGTGGCATCTGCCCCTTCGGCCGTTACCCGCTGAACCGCAGCCGCCCGTCGCGTGGCCGATTCGCGGATGACACTCGGCGTCGTTCTCGGCCTGTGCTCGGCCTTCGTCTGGGGCACCGGCGACTATTGTGGCGGTCGTGCTGCAGCTCGAAGCGATCCATTCCAGGTGCTGTTGCTCGCGGCGGTCTCGGGAATCGCGATGCTGGTTGCGGCCGCCTGGATGACGGGCGAGCCGTTGATCGTCGACCTGTCGCTACTGTGGGCAGCTGGCGCCGGCATGGCGGGCAGTCTCGGCATCGTCGCGCTGTATCGTGGGTTGGCAATCGGCTGTGCCGCGACAGTGGCGCCACTGGCAGCCGTCGGCGCTGCGGCGATGCCGGTCTTGTACGGTGCGGTGGCGCAGGGAATGCCGCGGCCGACTCAGCTCGCAGGCTTCGTTGTGGCGCTTGCCGGGATCGGACTCGTGTCTCGGGCAAAAGCCGAAGCCGCAGGGTCGCGCGAAAGCATCCAACTTGGTGGCCTTGCCGGCATCGGCTTTGGCTGCTTCCTCATCCTCATCGCGAACGCACACCCGGGCGCGGTGTATCTGCCGTTGGCCGTCGCACGGTCGATGATGCTGGTCACTGCGGTGACCACGCTGGCCGTGCGTCGCGTGCCGTTTCCGGGACTCGCGTCGAATCCAGTTGGACTCCTTGCCGGCGTCCTGGATGCGGGTGGAAACGTGTTGTACATGATGGCTGGTCAACATATACGCCTCGACATGGCCGCCGTTCTCTCGTCCCTGTACCCAGTCGCTACAGTGGCACTCGCGCGCCTCGTCAGCCGAGAGGCGATAACCCGGACGCAGTGGCTGGGCGCAGGTGCCTGTCTGGTCGCAGTGTTGTTGATCACGGCATGACGGGTCGGCAGTAAGATTCCGAGCATGTTCATCGGTCACTTTGCGCTCGGCTTCGCCGCCAAGCCCGCCGTGCCGCGGGTATCACTGGCAATGCTGCTGGTAGCGGCGCTCTTTGCCGACATTCTCTGGCCGGTGCTCGTGTTGCTGGGAATCGAGCAGGTTCGCATCGCCCCTGGCCACACCGCATTCACGCCCCTCGAGTTCGTCAGCTATCCGTGGTCGCACTCCTTGTTGATGCTGTGCCTCTGGGGAGCCGTCGTTGGCGGAATCTATCGCGGCATCTTCGGCGGTCGACGCACGTTCATCGCGCTGGCAGCGCTGGTGTTGAGTCACTGGGTGCTCGATTGGATTACGCACGCGCCTGACATGCCCCTGTATCCGGGAGGACCGCGGCTGGGGCTCGGGCTCTGGAACTCGGTGCCCGGCACCATGGTCGTCGAGCTGTTGATGCTCGCAGGTGGCCTGTATCTCTACATGCGGGGCACCGCGGCCGCAGACCGCGTCGGTCGCTGGGCGCTGATATCGCTCGGTGCGGCGCTTGGCGCGATCTACATGGTGGATGCGCTCAGCGGCATGGTGCCGCCGTCGGTTACGGCGATCTGCATCGTTGCGCTCGCCATGTCGGTGGTCTTTCCGATCTGGGCCTGGCTGGCGGACCGACACCGGACACCAGTGCGCCGCTAGCGTGCGCATGAGTGTGGGCGCAAGACACGGTCGCAGGAGGATTCGACCATGGGTCGCGCGAGTCGTTCGACCATCCTGTGTGTCTCGCTTGGATGCGCCGCGACGTTGATGGCTGCCCCTCCAGGGCCGGTCGTCTTGACGCCGTCGGAGCGAGCGTCAATCACCACGGAAATAGAACAGGATCGCGCCGACACCGAGCGGTGGCTGAAGAGTGATCCCACCTCGTACCTGGCCACCGTCGATCGACGTGACTTTGGCGCTCGGACGATGCTGACGGTTGGTCGCGCCGCTGACAATGACGTTCGAGTGGACGCTGCCGATTTCTCGGCCCACCACCTGCGCGTCACAGTAGAGGGCGAGCGATTTCGAGTGGACGCCGTCGATGCGGGCGCGCACTTCACCGTCGAGAAGAAGGACACGCGGTCTGCCGTGGTGGCGCCGTCGAGCGTCGGCGTTGGACGATTCGTCTTGCGCCTCTCACATCAGGGCTATCCCGCCATCATCGTGTTCGATCCGCAGAGCCCCAGGTTCAAGGACTACAAGGGTCTGAAGTACTTCCCGCCGAACCTCGCCTTGCGGTACGAACTGCCGCTGACGCCCAATCCGCATCCAGAGACGGTGATCGTTCTGTCGACGCGTGGCAACCAGCGACGCGCCGTTCGCGTGGGCTGGTTCGACTTCGTCGTTGGGGGGAACGCTGGGAGTACCGCTGGGAGTACCGCTGGGAGTACCGCTGTGCGCCTCGAGGCGCTCCGGCTCCTCGAGCCAGGTGTGGGCGACGACGACCTCGGCATCTTCTTCAGGGACGCGACGACAGGCAAAGAGAGTTACGCGCTTGGTCGATATGTCGACGTGAAGAAGCTGAAGGACGGGCGCTACCTGCTCGACTTCAATCTCGCCTACAACCCGGCGTGCGCCTTCTCCGATCACTACAACTGCCCGATTCCACCGAGGGCCAACGTGTTGCCAATCGCAATCCTCGCTGGGGAAATGGACGCGCACTACCACTGATTTGCCCTTGCTCCCCTGCGCAGATGCAGGAAAATCGTGGTACTCTCCCTCGACGCGTGGTGCGTCGCTACAGGAGACTGCATGGCAAAGACCGCCAAGAAAAAAGCCGCCCCGAAGAAATCTGCCGCTCCAAAGAAGAAGGCGGCTGCGAAGCCCGCGAAGGCTGCCGCGAAGCCTGTGAAGAAAGCTGCCGCTCCCAAGAAGAAGGCCAAGCGCACGCCGAACGCGGCTTTCATGAGACCGGTGACACCGAGTGCGACGCTGGCCGAGGTCGTCGGTGCGAAGCCGATACCGCGGACAGAGGTCACCAAGAAGCTGTGGCAGTACATCAAGAAGAACGGACTTCAGGATCAGGCGAACAAGCGTCAGATCAACGCCGACGCCAAGCTGAAGGCCGTGTTCGGTGGGAAGTCCTCCGTGAACATGTTCGCGATGACCAAGCTGGTGAGCGCGCATCTGAGCTAAGCTCCCCACGACTGCCGCGACGGTTCTCGATTGGGCGACGGTCTTCAGGCCGTCGCCCTTTTGTTTGGGTGGGGGAAGTGTGATGCGCACATGTGCTGCGATCGTTCTGCTCGTGGTGGGACTTGCCGTTCCGGGCACAGCTCAGGATCGGCTGCCGCCGATTCCCGCAGATCGTCTGACCGACGCGCAGAAGAAGGCGATGCAGGAATTCACGGCCGCCAGGAAAGCCGAGGTCTCCGGCCCGTTCTGGCCGTTGCTGCGCAGCCCCGAAGTGATGAATCGCGCCCGCGCCATGGGCGACTATCTGCGGTTCACCAGCGTCCTGCCGCCGCGTCTCAGTGAGTTCGCCATCATCATTACCGCGCGTCAATGGACGCAGAACTACGAATGGGATGTGCACGCGCCCCTGGCGCAGCAAGGCGGACTGAAACCCTCCATCGTCGCTGCGGTCGCCGACGGCCGACGCCCAGAGGGAATGGCTGACGATGAAGACACGCTGTATACCTTCTGCGACGAGTTGCATCGCCTGCGGAGCATCAGCGATGCGACCTACGCACGCGCGGTGAAGACCTTCGGCGAGCAGGGCGTGATCGACATCCTCGGCATCTCCGGCTATTACACGATGCTCGCCATGGTGCTCAACACGGCGCGAACACCAGTGCCTGCCGGACACACGCCAGCACTGCGCGCATTCCCGCACTAGTGACCTTGTCCTGGTCATAGGAGATTCATGACATCGCGGCGCCCGCTTCCGGCGCTGTTGCTGCTCTTCATTGGCAGCGGCTGCGCGGCCCTCATCTACGAAGTCGTCTGGTTTCAGTTGCTCGAACTCGTCATCGGATCCTCGGCCGTGTCGATGGCGGTGTTGCTGGGTACCTTCATGGGCGGCATGTGTCTCGGCAGCCTGCTGCTGCCGCGGTACATGCCCGCAGGCACGCATCCGCTGAAGATGTATGCGGCGCTCGAATTCGGAATCGGCGCACTGGGCCTGCTGTTGCTGTTCGGCATGCCTCTGGTCGGCGGCGTCTACACCGCGTGGGCGGGCTCTGGTGTTGTCGGCATGTTCATGCGCGGCCTCGCGGCAGCGGTGTGCCTCCTGCCTCCGACGCTGTTGATGGGCGCGACGCTGCCCGCGATTGCGCGCTGGGTCGGGTCGTCGAAGGACGGCGTCGCGTGGCTCGGCTACTTCTACGGAGGCAACACTGCGGGTGCCGTGATCGGGAGCCTGTTGGCCGGCTTCTACTTGATGTCGGTCTACGACATCTCGATCACCACGTACGTCGCGGTTGCGTTGAACCTGATCGTGGCCACGTTGGCCTTGCTCCTGGCCCGCCTCGATCCGATTGTGGTTGCGCCGCCCGCGGAAGGACGCCACACCGCACTCCTCACGCCTGACTCGCCCCGGCGAACGGTCTATCTAGCGATTGGGCTCTCAGGGCTCACGGCACTTGCATGCGAGGTGCTGTGGACCAGACAACTGTCGCTCATGTTCGGCGCGACGACCTACACCTTCTCGTTGATTCTGGCGGTGTTCCTTGCCGGGCTCGGACTCGGGAGCAGCTTCGGCGCCGCGGCGGCGCGAAGCCTCGAGCGGCCCCGCGTGGCGCTCGGATGGTGTCAGCTCGCATTGTGTGCAGCCATGGCGTGGACCGCGTGGATCCTGACGGACTCGCTGCCGTATTGGCCCATCAATCCTTCGATTGCGCCGAACGCCTGGTTTCAATTTCAGCTCGACCTGGTGCGCTGTCTGTTCGCGGTGCTGCCAGGATCGATTCTCTGGGGTGCCAGCTTTCCGCTTGCCCTCGCTTCCGTCGCTCGCGACAACGACGAACCGGCGACGCTGGTCGGCCGCGTCTACGCCGCGAATACGCTCGGGGCCATCGTCGGCTCGCTCACAGCGAGCTTGCTGCTCGTCGTGTGGATCGGCACGCAGCACGCACAGCAGGTCCTCATCGTGATCGCTGCCTTGTCGGGGCTCATGCTGCTTGCCGAAGCGCGCGCGTCAGCCATTGGTCTGGCCGTGGCCGGCGGGCTTGCGGGGTTGCTGGTCTTGAGCGTGCATCCAGTGCCGGGCGTATTCATCGCGTACGGGCGCTACACCGCCACGCAACTGGGCCAGTCGCAGATCATCTACAGCGGCGAAGGGTGGAATGCGTCGGTGGCCGTATCGGAGCGGCCCAATGG
>JBEBGB010000016.1:0-26569 GCA_040081675.1 Vicinamibacterales bacterium | reverse complement strand
AATGCTTGTGCGCAGCCTGCCGTGGCTGTGGAGGTGAGTGCTGCAGACCGCGTTGGCGCAAGACGATCGAAACAGCCTTCTGGGCTTCAAGGCGCGCGTGAACGGCCTGTCGCTCTGTATTCCCGTTTACAACGAGTCCGACGGTATCGCCGAGACGTTGCAGCGCTGTCTGGCCTGCGAACCGGCCCTTCGCGACATCGGTGTCGGTGCGCTCGAAGTCATCGTCGTTGACGACGGCTCGAAGGACGACACGGCGGCCCTGGTGCGGCAGTTCCCCGTTCGCCTGATCCAGCATGGAACGAATCGGGGATACGGTGCGGCGCTGAAGACCGGCTTTGCCTCGGCACGGTACGACCTTGTGGGGTTCCTCGATGCGGATGCGACCTATCCGCCGGAGTACTTTCCAGCGTTGTGTCGAGCAGCCATCGAGAACGGCGCGCAACTGGTGATCGGGTCGCGGATGGCCGGCGCCGAGACCGAAATGCCGCTGGTCCGCCGGCTCGGAAACCTGGTGTTTGCACGGCTGGTCACGCTCATCGGGCGCGCGACAGTAACCGATTCGGCAAGTGGCATGCGCGTGTTTCGGCGGGACGCCCTCGACATTCTGCTGCCGCTGCCCGATGGCCTGAACTTGACGCCGGTCATGAGCACCCGCGCGCTTCACGAAGAGATTCAGATCGTGGAGGTGCCTATTCCGTACCGCCAGCGGAAAGGGAATTCCAAACTCCACCTGTTCAGAGACGGCGTCCGGTTCCTGGAGACCATCGTCTGGACCGCGATGACCTACAACCCGGTGCGCATTCTTGGCCTGCTTGGGTTGCTCGGCCTCGGTGTGGCGGCGGCGGTCGGCCTCGCGCTCGTGGCTCTGCGCCTGAGAGGTGTCACGACACTCGGACCCGGCGGAGCGTTCGCCGTGTTCGCGGCCGTGGTGTCCGGCGCTGCCGGAGCGAGTCTGTTCGCACTCGGCGCCTCGTTCAACTATCTCGTCTCGTTGTTTCACCGCCGTCCGATTCGGCAGGGCCTCTTTGCCAAGCCCATTTTCGCGCGACCGATCGAGCATCTCTTCCTGCCGTTCGGCGTCGCGTCGTTTCTGCTCGGGTTGACGATCGCTGTGGCCGCCGCGGTGCTTGCCCGCCGTGGCTGGTCCGTCGATCGGCTGTGGCTATACTTGTTCGGAAGCGCGATGCTCATCTTGATCGGGATTCAGCTCGCGATTTCATGGCTCGAGATGTCGGTCTTGCGCGAACTGAGCGCGCGCGACACCGCGGAGGTTCGGCACCCGTGAGCGAATCCGAACCGTCCGTCTCGCCCTTGAAGGTGCTGCGCAACGTCGGCACCAAGACCCGCACAATCGTCACGCCACCGCGGTTTCCTGACGCCGACGCCGTCGTACGGGAGAGTGCCGCCGCACGCAACGAGCGTTCGAAGATTGACGTCCTGCTCGTGAATCCGCCGTCTCCGGACGGCGCGATCTGGATTCGCTCGCAACACCGCGTCGGGCGTCGCTCACGCGAGAACATGATCTGGCCGCAGGTCTCGCTCGCGCAGCTTGCAGCCCTGCTTCAGCCGACCTACTCGGTCAAGATCATCGACGCCATCGCGCTGCGGATGCCCTGGAAAGAGTTCGAGGGGATCGTGCGCGATCTGCGGCCAAAGTACTACGTGACGCAGCTCACGGCGCCCACGTTGAGCAACGACATGTACGGCGCCTTCGTGGCCAAGGCTGTCGGCGCCAGCACCATTGCGTTCGGCACGCATATCACGCCGCTGCCTCGAGAAACGCTCCGGCCGTACCCCTCGCTCGACTACGGCTTGCGCGGCGAACCGGACCTGACACTGCGCGACCTCATCGATCATCTCGAAGGGCGCCAGTTCACCAGACCCGCCGATATCGAGACGCTGTTCACGAAACACGACGCGACCTACCGACCCATCACCCTCGAACGCGACGAGTGGGGCATTCCGGATCTGCACCCGATCGCCGGCCTTGCCTGGCGGCACCGCAACGAGATCGTCGTGAACCGCGAGCGGCCGTTCATCGCGGACCTGGACGATTTGCCCATGCCCGACTACGCGCAACTGCCGCTCGACCGCTACCGGATCCCGCTCATCAAGGGACCGTACGCGTTCATCGTCACGAGCCGCGGGTGTCCGGCAGGCTGCACCTACTGCATCAAGCACGTCAGCTATGGCCCGACGATGCGCCTGCGATCGCCTGAAAAGCTGATGGAGGAAATCCGCACGCTCGTGGCCCTCGGCGTCCGGCATATTCACATGTACGCGGATCTGTTCACGGTGAATCGCGATCAGGTGATGCGACTGTGCGGCCTGATCATCGAGTCAGGACTTCGCATCACGTGGACCTGCAACAGCCGCGTCGATTTCGTCGATCAGGAACTGCTGCAGGTAATGGCGCGGTCCGGGTGTTTCTACATCGCCTGGGGACTCGAATCCGGCGATGCGAAGATTCTGGCGCACGCACGCAAGGGCGTGGATCCTGAACGCGCGAAACAATCGCTCGTGTGGGCGAAGCAGGCCGGCATTCAGAACTGGGGCTACTTCATCATCGGTTTGCCAGGCGAAACCGTCGACTCCATCAAGGGGACGATTGCGTTCGCCAAGCGGCTGCCGCTCGACATCGCACTGTTTCACATTGCCGCACCGTACCCGGGCACGCCATTCTTCTTCGAAGCGGCGCGCAACAACTGGTTCCGCGAGGGCACGCGCTGGGAAGAGGTCGACATGGACGAGTCGACCGTCCTCGACTACCCGAACCTACCGGCGGAACAGCTCGAGTACTGGCAGAAGCGCGCGTTTCGTGAATGGGCCTTCAGGCCTGGACCGATCCTCACCTACGCGAAGATGCTGCTCTCAGACGTCGGAACCCTGAAGTCCGCAGTTGATGTTGGGCTGCAGCACCTCGGATGGAGCAGGGGGCAAAGGTATCAGTCTTGAGTTATCAGTCAGCAGTCACGACTTGTGCGGAGGCACCAGCCGCTGTCTCAGCGCGTGCGTCATTCGCGAAATTTGATTGCCCTCGTCGATCAGGGTGCTGAGACCGTCGACTGGAACTGCGGGATAGAGCCGCGCGCACAGCTCCAGGCAGGTGACGACCTCCTTGAGCGACCTGTAGGCGTAGCTGAGGAACCGTGCGAACTCTCCCTTGGTGGAGCAGCCCGACCCTCCGCGATGTTGAGCGGCACCGAGGTGGCTGCCCTTCGCAGTTGCTCCGTCAGGTTGTACCGTTCGGCATCCGGTAACTGCGACGCGAAGCGATAGATGTCGACCGAGTAGGTCATCGCCCGCTGCCAGATGTCGAGTTGATGGTAGTCCTGCAACTCGCAACCCCCAACTATTACTCACAACTCATAACTCACAACTCATAACTCACAACTTCTTGGTTCCCCACGCATCCCGCATCCCAGCAAACTCGGCTTCTGCAAAGACGAAGTCGAACGCCCAGCCGAGCCGCCAGGCATCGATCTCGAGTTCCTGCAGGTCTGCCCATGTCAGCACGGGGACAAGCGCACGGGCCCACAGGCGACGGAGTCCGTGCCGAATGCGGCCCCGCCAGCCGAGCGCGAGGAACTCGAGGTTGGCCCACTCGGGGTGTTTGTGCGCCTGCAGGATCGTGACTTCCCCCTTCAGTCGGCAACGCTTCCTCGCCGCCGTGAACGTTGTCGGATGGTCGTGGTGCGCCAGGGCATCCGGCTCGTAACGCAGTCGAAGGCCATGACGGCGGGCTCGAAACGCGAACTCCCCGTCCTCACCCATCGCCTGGCGGAAGTCCTCGTCGAACAGCAAACCGTGGCGCTCGAGAAACGAACGGCAGACCGAAACATTGGACGTGTAGAAGAACCGGAACGGCAAGTCGCTCGCGTCAACCGCACCGGCTTCGATCTCGTGGTAGTCGAACTGCCCGAGCCCCTCGTATCGCATCAGGGGAGTGACGTGAAGCGTGTGCGCCCACTCAGTTCGACCAAGAACCGCAGTCGCGTCGCCATCGCGGCTGTCGTGCAGGGCCAGGTGCCGTTCCAGAAAGGCGGGCGTCGCGTAGATGTCGTCGCCGATGAACACCAGCACGCGGCCACGCGCTTCCCGAATGCCGGCATTGCGCGCACGCGCGGGCCCTCCTTGCGAAAGGGCGGTGTAGCGCCAGATTCCCGCGGCTGCACCCGACGTCAGATACTCGTCGGTGCCATCCGTCGAGCCGTCATTCACTACGATCACTTCCCACTCGTCGCGCGGCAGCGTCTGAGCATCCAGAGCTGCAAGGCAGCGCTTCAACGCGTCGAGCCGGTTTCTCGTCGGGATGATGACCGAGATCCGCGGCGCATCGAGATGGTTAGCCGCCGTCGTCATTGCGTCAGAGGAATTGGCCGATCGAGGCGCCTTGGCGTGCCGATGCCGATGTGAAGGAAGCCGACGACGCGAAAGCCCGAGTAACCCACCTGACCCCTCTGAACAAAATTGTCGACCGCTGCGCCAATCCGAGTCCAGGGTCCGAGCTGGTAGGCCGCCGCGAAGCCTGCGTCCTCGAGTCGATTGCCGCGCGGCCGCACACCAGCGATCGTCGCCGGGTAGTCGATGTTGTGGTGGCCCACGTACGCGACCGTGCGCCATTTCGTGCCAATCGGGCGCGAAAAGGACAGGTTGAGGCCAAGCAACACGAAGTAGGAGCGGCTGGGGTCGTACGAGAACGTGAGATTGCGGGAGACTTCAAACCGCGTGTACGCCCCGGACGGTCTGGCGTAGCCGAGCGAGGACGAGGCGACGACGCCAGTGAAGTCTGTCACTGCGCGCTGCACCTGGCGGAACCTGAGTACGCCAACCGAAGCGCTCCCGTCGATCATGGCGGGGCTCTTGAACTCGACGCCCGCGTTCGCCATCTGGCTCGTGGCATCCCGCGCGGGGGAGTAGATGAAGCGGAACTGCGAGACTTCGCCGGAGCCCGTGAGCGATGTGAGGGGCGTCAGCCGGTACGCCATGGAGCCGGACACCGAGTGCGAGTCACGATTGAGCGTGTCCCGAAGGCTCGACCCCGCATATGCGGCGTCGGCATCCCAGCGCGTCTTGTCGAACTGTCCCTTGAGACTGAAGGTGGTACGTGGAGTCGCCTTCACGTCGACACCGGCCGTCAAGTTGTCGTCGAGGTGCACGGATCGCTTGCCGACCTCGAAACCCGTTGGTCGCGCGTTGGTGCGGGGACGGTCGTACTGGATGTACGGCTTGTAGCGAGGTCCCGTGAACGTGAGCGAGCCAAAGCCGCGCCAGTTGATGCCGCCCTTCTCTTCACCTGAAAGCCGCGTCAGTTCGTGGGTGGTGGAGGCGACGCCAAGCCAACGGCGTGTCCGCCATGTCAGCTCGAGTTGTGGAAGCGCGTACGATTCGCGCGCGGAGATGGGCGGCGCTTCCCGATTCACATTGGAGTCGTACCCGCTTGTCACGATGACCGTGGGCGTGAGCGTCAACGTTCCGACACGCCATCCTGGCCCCGTCGGCACTTCATCGACCTGCGCGAAGGCCGGCCGCGCGAGCGCCGTGAGCAGGACGCCGCACAGCGTCGTGAGAACGAACAGCCGCCAGGTTCGACCATCAGCCACCGACATGGATGATCGTGCTCCCTTCTGGCTCGAACAGTCGTCTCCAAGTGTTCTGTGCGGGAGACTTTTCCCGGCTCTCAACCCGACTTCCTCATCTGTAGTGCGTGTCGTCATCAGCGGTTAAGGCCCTGTCATTCAGCTATTTGGACAGACGCCTCTGAATCGGCGCTGCACGGCTCAGTTGCTGCAAACTCCATGCAGGAACGCCGCGACAGTCTGGGCAGAGAGGATTCGTTGTCGATCAGGGTGATTCAAGACCCGCCGGATGCGGGCGCATCGTACGTGTCGGTCCCCGGTGTGTCGGCGCCCGGAGCGCCGGACACCTGGCAACGCCACGTCAAGGCGCCGGCGGAGTGGGTGTTGGCGCTGGCGCTCGTCATCGTCTTGCTGCCCCTGTTCGCCGCGCTGTGGATGCTGGTCCGCATCACGACTGGCTCGCCTGTCATCTATCGGCGGCGCGTGGTCGGACGCGACGGCACCGAGTTCGATGCGTTCAAGTTCCGCACGATGGTCAACGGAGCCGAGCGAATCCTGGAACAGGACGATCGGCTTCGTGAGGCGTTCATGGCCAACTGGAAGCTGTTCGACGATCCGCGCGTGACGTCGACTGGCCGCATTCTGCGCAAGTTTTCTCTCGACGAACTGCCTCAGTTGTTCAATGTCCTGCGCGGTGAGATGGCGCTCGTCGGCCCGCGAATGATTACGGCGCCTGAAGTTCCCCGTTACGGACCGCTTGGCCAGACGCTGCTGTCGGTCAGACCCGGACTGACCGGGCTCTGGCAGGTGTCCGGTCGCCAGACCGTGTCCTACGAACGCCGCATCGAACTCGACATGCACTACATCGCCACGTGCAGCCCAGCGCTCGATCTGTCGATTCTGCTGCGCACAATTCCGGTCGCCATTAGAGGAGACGGCGCGTTCTAGGCGCGTGTCGAACAATGCATCTGGTCATCACAGGCGGAGCGGGATTCATCGGTAGTGTCGTCGCCGAGCGGGCGCGGCTCGAGGGCCACACGGTCACGGTGCTGGACAGCCTCGTCGACGGCTTCCGGAGGGCTGTGTCCGCAGACTGTCGGTTCGTGCAGGGCGATGTCGGTGACCCCGCTTTGCTCGATGCAGTCTTCGGCGCTGCACCAGTTGACGCGGTTGTGCACATGGCGGCGGAAGCCACCATCGCCACGTCGGTGACCGACCCGGCTCGATACTTCGACCAGAACGTCGTGCGTGGTCTGACGCTGCTCGATGCGATGCGACGCCACAACGTTTCCCGGATCGTGTTCTCGTCGACCGCCGCCACCTACGGCGAGCCTCGCCAGACTCCGATCGACGAATCGCACCCGCTGGTCCCCATCAACGCGTACGGCGAGTCGAAGCTGATGTTCGAGCGGTGCCTCGAGTGGTACCACCGCGCCTACGGCCTGCGCGTCGTGACGCTGCGCTTCTTCAATGCTGCCGGAGCAACAGCGGACCACGGCGAATCGCGTCGGAACGAGTCGCATCTCATTCCCCTCGTGTTCACAGCCGTGCTCGGGCAGCGGCCGGCCGTTCAGGTGTTCGGCACCGACTATCCAACGCCCGACGGGACGTGCATTCGAGACTACGTGCATGTCGCCGACATTGCCGACGCCCACCTCGCGGCCCTCGAGCGGATGCACCACCCAGGACTCGAGACCTTCAACGTGGGCGGTGGATCGGGTTACTCGGTCCTCGATGTGCTCGCTGCCGTCGAAGCGACGATCGGCCGCGAAGTGCCGCGTGTGATGCGTGACAGGCGGCCCGGCGACCCCGCCGTATTGCTGGCGAGTGCCGAGAAGCTCCAGCGCACGCTCGGCTGGCGACCCGCGCGCAGTTCGCTCGCCAACATCATCGAGTCCGCATGGTGCTGGCGAATGCGCTTCCCGCACGGGTATGCCGAGTGTTGAGCCCCGAGCCATGACGGACGTGACCGTGTCCATCGTGAGCCTGAACACGCGTGACCTGCTCGCCGCGTGCCTGCGCACGCTGAACCTGTCGACTGGCGTCACGCTGGACGTCCGCGTCGTCGACAACCACTCGACCGACGGCAGCCCGGACATGGTGGAGCGGGAGTTTGTATCGGTCACGCTCCTTCGCAACAGCGAGAATCACGGATTTGCCGCGGCCAACAACATGGCCATCCGCGATCTTGCCAGCCGGTATGTGCTGCTGCTCAATCCCGATACGGAGGTGCCACCCGACGGGATTGGAACGATGGTCGCCTTCATGGACGCCAATCCGCAGGCTGGCATTTGTGGCCCGCTCGTGCGGTTTCCGGACGGACGATTCCAGTCGTGCGGGTATCCCTTCCCGACGCTCCTCGGCGAGATCCGTCAGTCGAAGCGGGTCGGTCGCGTGGCCAAATGGTTCGTTGGCGACGATTCGCCCCTCGTCGTGCCTGACGGACCAGTGGAGCGGGAGTGGGTGGACGGGTGTTGCCTTCTCATACGCACCGCGGCCATCAGGCAGATCGGCCTCCTCGACGAGCAATACTTTCTCTATGCCGAGGAACTCGACTGGTGTTTCCAGGCACGGAAACACGGCTGGCGGGTCTTCGTCCTCCCAGGCGTGACCATCGTCCATCACCTGGGCCAGAGCAGCGGTCAGATGAGCGAATTCTCGCTTGGATATCTGGTTGAAACCCGACTGCGCTTCTACCGGAAGAACCATGGGCTCCTCATGGCCGCCGCCGTGAGTGCGGTGTACATCCTCGGATGTGTGAAGCAGATGCGGAACGACCGGCAGAAGAACGCCGTGAAGTTGAAGGCCGCGTTGCGCTGGTGGCGCACGTTGTGGGCCACCTGATCATGCGGGTCCTGTTCGTCAGCCCCTATATCCCGTCGCTCGTCCGCATCCGTCCGTATCAGTGGATTCGCACGCTGTGCCGTCTCGGTCATACGGTGCATCTCATCGCGGTGCGCCCGCCGGAGGACAGCTGGCTCGAAGATGTGCCGGTTCGTGAATGGTGTGCGTCGGTCTCGGTGTTCCCGCTCGAGCGGACCGCAACCCTGAGGAATGCGGTGGCCGCCGTGCCACGCGGCGTGCCACTGCAGGCCGCGTACTCGCATCATCCTGAAGCGGAAGCGGCCGTCGCCGCCGCGGCTCGCCAGTGTGATGTCGTCCACGTCGAGCACCTCCGCGGCGCTGTGTTGGCCGACGCGGTCAGCGACACACCTCGTGTGCTCGATGCCGTCGATTCGATTGCCGCGCTCTTCGAACAGGCGCGCACACGAGCGACGTCGTGGAAGCACCGCCTCATGGCGTCGGTCGACGTCGGCCGGACGCGGCGGTTCGAAGGCCAGCTTGCCCGCCGCTTCGATCGCGTCGTTGTGGCATCGACTCGGGATGCGGCGGTCTTTCACTCGCTCTCGCCCGCCAGCGCGCGTGAGCGCATTGTCTCGATTCCAAACGGCGTGGACGCCGAGTACTGGCAGCCCGACATTCAACGCTCGTCGGCCAAGACGATACTCTTCACGGGCAAGATGAGCTATCACGCGAACGAGACGGCAGCACTGCGCCTCCTCGGTCGGATCATGCCGATCGTCTGGCGTTCGCTGCCGGACGCGCACGTGGTTCTCGCAGGTCTGGATCCGAGTCCGGACGTGCGGGCGCATGCGGCGGATTCACGCGTGACCGTCACCGGCTATGTGCCGGATCTCCGTCCGCACTTTCACGCAGCCAGGCTGGTCATGGCTCCGCTCGAATACGGCGTCGGCATCCAGAACAAGGTGCTCGAAGCCATGGCCTCCGGCGTTCCGGTGGTCGCGTCGAACGCGGCATGCGAAGGCATCGGAGCCGTTCCCGACAGAGATCTGCTCGCCGGAGAGACTGACGAGGAACTCGCAGCCCATGCGGTCGCACTCTTCGGCGACGAGCATCGCCGACAGGCGCTCGCGAGAAGCGGGCGACGGTACGTCGTGGCCAACCACGATTGGGTGACGCTCAGCCAACGGCTCGTCGCCGTGTACCAGGACGCCTGCGCGATGCGTGCGTCGCGGCCCAAGGGAGTGCTGGAGGGAGCGGCCGGATGACGCCGTCGTGGACATCGCCAGTGACGCTCGCCGGGCTCGCGGCGGCGCTGGCGTTCTCGCTGTTGTGTTATCGCGACATGAAGCGAGCGCTCGTCGTGGTCACGGGAGTGGGCGCGCTGCAAAAGCTGCAGATCGGGTCGTTCTCGGGCCAGCAGATGGTTCAGGGGCTGCTGCCGATCGAAGTCCTGGCGACCGCACTCATTGGTGTGTGGGTGCTGAAGCACCGGATTCTGGGGAGCAGACCGCTGGTGCGCTGCACCTTCGATCGCCCTTTGTTCCTGCTGGTGCCGGCATCCTTCCTTTCGCTCGTGGTCGGCTTCACGTGGTTCGATCCCTTGATTCCGCTCGACCACATGAAGGTCTCGGTCTCGTTCGGCCAGATTGTGATTCTGCTCTGGGCGTGTGGCCTGTTTCTGGTTGTCGCCAATTCGGCCGACCGGATCACGATTCGGCGGATCTGCCGCGTGATCCTCTGGCTCGCCTCTCCGTCGATTCTGCTCCCAATCGTGCCGGCGGCCGCGCGCCCGTTTCTCGACTGGAGCATGGTGTTTGCGTTGCCCGCCGCGTCGCTCGCGGCAGCTGAGTTCTTCGACACGCAGTCGGTGCCGCGGCGCCTAGGGCTCGCCCTGCTGGTCATCGCGCCGCTGGCGTTCGGTCTTGCGACCGACAAGGCATTCTTCTACGTCTACGTCGTCGTTTCGACGCTGGTGATCGTGGCGCTCCGCGCGCGGTCAGCGCTCGTTCCCCTCGCCATGCTCTCTGCGGCGATGTACCTGCTCATCTCCGCAGCCGTCACGGATTCGTTGGTCCCCCGTTTCGTGACGGGTTTGATTCGATCCGAGACCGCACAGCAAAGCCTTGGCGGACGGGGTGGGCGGGAGCAACTCATCATGGACGGACTCCGGATCTGGTCGCGCTATCCGATCGCCGGCGTGGGACCCGGCAACAACTACCCGTACATGCTGCGGTACTCGAGTCTCGGAACCAGTCACAACCAGTACGTGAACCTGCTGATGGAACTCGGGCTGGTCGGGTTCGCGTGCTTCGCGGTCTTCGCCGTCCGCGCCGCAACTTCCGGATGGCGGCTCTGGCGCGATGCCCGCGATCCGTTTCACCGGCAACTCGCGCTCGCCTGGCTCGGCTCGTTCGCGGCCATGCTGGCTGGCGGATTCTTCGGCGATTTCATGCTTCCCAGCATCCGCAACGGTGGCATCGAGTTGTTCGGCCTGTACTACGTGCAGTGGATCGTGCTCGGTCTGATCGTTGCCGCCGCCGCGGTGGAGCGTCGATCGTCAGGCATGTCGCGCTGATGAGCACACTGGACCGACCGTCCGCTGAGGCGCAAGACCTCGAAGACTGCGCGCGACGCGACGCACAGTCCTCCAGCTGTATGCCGTAGTCCTCCGCTACCGCGGCCCTTCCCTGTAACCTAGGCGTCGAGTGATGTCGATCGCAGAGAGCCTCGGCGCTGCAGGCAGAGACGGATGGCTTCTCTTCTCCACGCGTTTCATCCGTCTGTTTGCCTACGGGGCACTGTCGGTCGTGCTCGTGCTGTACCTCGTCGAGGTGGGCTTGACCACCGCACAGGCCGGTGTGCTGCTGACACTGACGCTCCTAGGCGACACTGCGGTGTCGCTTGCGATCACGACGCACGCCGACCGCTTCGGACGCCGACGCATGCTGATGGTCGGCGCCGTGTTGATGGCCGCGGCAGGCCTGGTGTTTGTGTCGACCGCACAGTTCTGGCTGCTGCTCGTGGCTGCCACCATTGGCGTCCTGAGCCCGAGCGGGCAAGAGGTCGGGCCGTTTCTACCCATCGAGCAGGCGGCGCTGAGCCGCACCGTAAGCGATCGTGCACGGACGAATGTGTTCGGATGGTACGCGCTGGTCGGCGCGGTCGCGACGGCGTGCGGGTCGCTCGCGGCCGGCTACCTCGCCCCGGCACTGCAGCGGTCCAGTCACTCGACGATCGCTGGCTACCGCGGCATCGTGGTCCTCTATGCGGCGCTTGGTGTCGTGCTCGCGCTGGTCTTCTTTCAGCTGTCGGCAGACGTCGAGGCTCCGGCGGCGTCTTCGGGAGCCGAGCGGCGAAGCAGCCTCGGTAGCCTGACAGGCCTCGAACACTCGCGATCGGTCGTCGCGAGGTTGTCAGCCTTGTTTGCGCTCGACGCATTCGGCGGCGGGTTCGTGTCTCAAGGCCTTGCGGCGTACTGGTTCCATCTGCGCTACGGCGCCGAGCCTGCGCTGCTCGGTCCCATGTTCTTCTGGGCGAATCTTCTGGCAGGCGCGTCGGCGCTCGTCGCGGCACGGCTCGCGGCACGTTTCGGTTTGATTCAGACCATGGTCTGGACGCACCTGCCGTCCAACGTTCTCCTCATCCTGATCCCACTCATGCCCACGTTGCCGTGGGCAGTTGCATTGCTGCTTCTACGCTTCAGCATCAGCCAGATGGATGTCCCAGCCAGGCAGTCGTACGTCATGGCGGTCGTGCCACCGGAAGAGCGTTCGGCAGCCGCAGGCATCACCGGAGTGGCGCGCACGCTTGGCGCGGCGATCAGTCCCTTGTGCGTCGGCATCATGTTCAGCCGTCCGGCCTTGATCAACGTTCCATTCTTCGTCGCTGGCGTGCTGAAGATTGTCTACGACGTGTCGCTCTACAAGCAGTTCGTGCATCGAGACGCCGTACCCGTCGGAGGAGTTGCTGACCGTCCGGCCACACGATGCGCGGAACCAGACTCGTGAATCGGCGTTGGCGGACCTGGCAGGTTGACTCGGGCAGGCTATTGGAGCGCTTCGCGCACGAACTGTGGCCACGCGACTGCTTGCACACCAGGCGCAATGGCCCGTGTGACGACTCCCGCTCTCGGCGCAATGTGTACGAGATGCATCGACAGTTCTCCACGTGGTTTCGGTCCCTTCGTCCACGCCGCAGCAAGCCGCCGCATCGGCTCTGCCATGTCCGGCGTGACGGTGGATGTTGCTTTCACCTCGATCAGTTGTGCGCCGCCGTTTCGAGCGGGAACGACGAAGTCGACCTCGAGACCCTGTCGATCCCGGAAGTGGTAGATCGCTCGTCGGCCTCCCGCATGCACCTGCGCCTTGACGATCTCTGATGCGATGAAGCCCTCGAACAGGGCTCCCCGGAACGGCGACTTGGCCAGCTCCGCTTCCGTGTCGATGCCGAGCAGGTGACAGGCGAGGCCCGAGTCTGCGATGTACACCTTCGGAGACGTGACCAGTCGTTTGCCCAGATTGGTGAAGTAGGGCGGCACGATCAGGATCTGCGCCGTGGCTTCGAGAATGTCGAGCCAGCGCGTGACGCTCGGCACGCTCAGCCCGAGTGGTGCCGCCAGGTCGGTCTTGTTCAGGATCTGGCCATGGCGGCTGGCGACCAGCGCAAGGAAACGCCGGAACAGCGACATGTCCTGAATCGCCGCAATCGAACGCACGTCGCGCTCGAGATAGGTCTGCACGTAGGAACTGAACCACAGGCGCGAGGCGCCCGGCCGCGCCAGCACCTCGGGATAGCCACCGCGAAGCACGCTCACCTTTGCCGACTCGCGCGCCGAGAACGGCAGGAGCTGCAACACCGCGGCGCGTCCTGCCATCGACTCGGTGACGTGTCGCATCAGACCCGATTCGTGTGAGCCCGTCAGAAACCAGAGTCCGGTACGCCGCGGCCTGGCGTCGACGCGACTGCGGACGTAGTTGAACACCTCGGGCACATTCTGAATCTCGTCGAGAATCGCTGGCCCACTGACCGCATCGAGAAACGCCTGGGGGTCATGCCGAAAGCGCGAGACGACGTCTGGATCTTCGAATAGGAAGTACTGTGCGTCGGCCCGCACATGACGCAGCAGCAGCGTCTTTCCGGAGCGTCGAGGACCGGTGACCACGACCACGCCGAAATTCCGAGCCGCCTTCTGGACGACGGCCTCGAGCTCTCGTGGGACGTATCGCATGAGTGACAATTCTAACATGAGATATTAGAATTGACACGCTTTACCGCTGGAGCCCCTGGCACACGGCAGGCGTGCGTCAGGGAGGTGCCCCTCCTGGTCCGCTCGTCTCGTTAATCAGCTCTCGCGTGTACCACTTCGAACGTCACCTGGCCAAAGGCGCCCACAACTCCGAGATCTGCGGCATTGATGTTGTAGCCAGGAATGCTGCTGATGAGCAGCACGACCTTGTGTGTCGACTCGTTGAGCACGGCGACAAAACCAGGCTTGTGCGTGGGGCTGCCTGGGTCGGGCACCAGCACGCAGTCGTTCGAATAGCTCTGCCCGGCGTCCATGAAGAAGTTCGGGTTGCCGAGGGTCGGAAAATGCGGACAGCCAAATGGCACCTTCAGCTCCATCGTGATGCCTGTGACGGTGGCAGTCGTCGGCGTGAAGAACGCTTTGGCGATGCGAAAGTCGACGACGACGGTATCGTGGGTGATGAGTTTGTATCTGAGAAACTCGAGGTCAGCAGGGGCCACTGCAACGGTGGCGCCGGCCGATGAACCCACGAACACGCCGAAGGTCACGTGACTCAGGGGAATATCTGTCCACGACATGTGAAGCCTCCCGTCAGCCTATTGTGTCAGGGCTGACCTGACGGCCAGCCCGCTCCGAAGCGACCCGGTGTGGGTTGTCAATGTCGAGTAGCCTGTCGTTCCGCGAGGTGACGTCGGGTTTCTCGGGTGCGTCCGTTCGTCACGGTGAACGACCCATCACGACTGGCGACGGCTCGTATCCAATGTGAAGTCGATGTGTCCAGGTTTGCAATCATCGGGTCGGGGAAGTTCTTGACGTCGGGTGCAACCGCTCGATGCAGTTGCCACACGTCGGTCTGCACCGCTCGCGTGTGCAGAAGATCGAGCGTGTCCTGCCGGGCTCCCTTCCGCGATCCATTGTTGATAACGATGGCTCGCGGCCTGAACCCGTCCAGCGTGGCAGGAAAGGTGCCGTCCTCTTCGCCGTGATGCGGCAGCAGATACAGATCGACCGGGCCAATCAGGTTGACCGGGCACACGAGCGCGGCCAGCGGCTCTCCCGTGAGATCGCCCACGTCCAGAAATCGAAATCTGCCGAACTCCAGCAGAAACCCCGTTGATCGAGGGTTCTCGAACGGGTCCTCGGCCTCCGGCATATCGAGCGAGCACGACGGATTGGCGCCGCTCCCCGAGTGCAGAGGGTCTGGCAGGGTTCGCGTGTCCGAGCTGATCCAGGTGAGCGTGCCATCTCCGAGGCGAAGACGCGTGCCGACACGAGGCTCAGAGTGCGGGACCCGAGCTCGCATCACACGATACCGCTCGAAGGTGTCGCGCATGTCGTCGTCGTCCGGCACGCCGATCTCACCGTGGTCGTAGATGGCACCGATTCGAACGCGGCTGGCAAGATCGACCGCGCCGCCGATGTGATCGACGTGGAAGTGCGTGATGACCAGGTGGTCGATCCGGGTGACGCCAGCGTCACGCATCGCGTCCATGATTCGACTCGAGTCGCGTCCGTTCGCGCCGTAGCCGGTGTCGACCAGGAGAGACTCGCCATCTGGTGCAACGACGAGCGTTGCCTGGCCGCCCTCGACGTCGATGAAATACAGCGCAAGGGCACTCGACTGGGCCATCGGCCGAGCAAACGCAACGGTGGCTGCCACGGCACAGCACAGCGCGATCCCAATCCGAACGAACTGCGAACGCACGAGGCGCATCGACTGGGATTCTAGTCCGAATGCTAGACTTCGATTCGATGGTCTGGCTCGAGACAGTTCGTGCGATTACCTTCGTATTTTCGCCTCACGACTTGCCACACCAGACTCGCGCATGACACTCGCACGCACCAACGGCTCACGACGTCAGGCCTGGACACGGTGGGCGCAACCGCGTCTGCTCGACCTGCAACTCCGCGACCTCGGGCTGAAGATCGAAGGCACCTGGATCGCCGAGTGCATCAACGAGCTCGAGGCCGACCTCGAGCGTCGCGGTATCCGATTCCGGCCTCACTATTGGCTGTCGACCGATTGGTTCACACCCAACGGTGTGCCCGGGATTGCGTTGCCGTTCTACCTCGCGCATCCGACACTCATGCGGCTCGAGCGAGCGCAGATGCTCGAGGTCGAGGGTGGCACTCACGACACCTGTCTCAAGTTTCTTCGGCACGAGTGTGGTCACGCCTTTCAGCACGCCTATCGGCTGCAGTTGCGGTCGGCCTGGCGCCGCCACTTTGGCAGCCCTGGGCGCAAGTACCCCACCGAGTACCGCCCGAATCCTGCGAGCCGTCGGTTCGTGCAGCACCTCCGTCTGTACTACGCGCAGAGTCACCCGGTCGAAGACTTCGCCGAGACCTTCGCCGTGTGGCTGCAGCCGCGCGCCGTCTGGCGAAAGCGTTACGCCGGATGGCCCGCGCTTCGCAAGCTCGAATACGTGGACGAGTTGATGGCCGAACTCGCCGATGTGACGCCTCCGGTCCGGTCCCGGCGTCAGGTCGAGAGTCTCCCCACGCAGACCACGACGCTGAAGGAGTATTACCAGCAGAAACGAGAGCAGTATTCGATCGAGCACCCCGACGTCTTCGATCGCGACCTGGTGCGGCTCTTCTCGGACGCCCCCAGGCATCGCCGCTCAGAACGCGCGTCGGTCTTTCTTCGCCGCAATCGCGCTGACATCAGGCGCCTCGTATCCCGGTGGACTGGCGAGTATCAATTTACCGTCGACCAGATCCTGTCCGACATGATCGGTCGCTGCAGGGAACTCGGGCTTCGTGCCGTTGGCTCGGAGCGCCACTTACGGATGGACGCCGCGCTCATGCTCACCGTGAACACGATGCAATTCGTGCATAGCCGGCGAGAGTGGGTCGCGCTATGAAGACGCTGCGTGTCCTCGTGCTCGTGCATCCGTCGCTCGTACCGCCCGACTCACTGGACCACATTGCGCCGGAAGAGATTAATAAGTGGAAGACCGAGTACTACGTGGTCCAGGCGCTTCGAGCGCTGGGCCACGAGGTTCGCGTGCTCGGCGTGCAGTACGAACTCCTGCCCATCAAGCAGTCCGTCGAGGACTGGAATCCGCACATCGTCTTCAACCTGCTCGAGGAGTTCCACGGCATCACGGAGTTCGACCAGCATGTGGTGAGTTACCTGGATCTCTTGAAGGTGCCGCACACCGGCTGCAATCCGCGTGGCATGACGATCTCGCGCGACAAAGCGTTGTCGAAGAAGATCGCCACCTACCATCGAATCAGGACGCCGCGCTTTGCGACCTTCCCCCGGCGACACAAGGTGCGCCGCCCGAAGGATCTCGAGTTCCCCCTCATCGTGAAGAGCCTCACCGAGGAGGCCTCGCTCGGCATCTCGCAAGCCTCGGTCGTCCATACCGACGACGAAATGGCCGAGCGTGTTGGGTTCGTTCACAGCCGGATCGGCAGCGACGCGATTGTCGAGGAGTTCATCGACGGACGCGAACTCTATGTGGCGGCGTTCGGCAACGAACGCATCACGGTGCTGCCGACGTGGGAACTCTTGTTCGAGAATCTCGCCGCGGGCGCACCGGCGATCGCCACTGCGCGCGTGAAACACGACCCGCGCTACCAGGAGGCCCGAGGGATCTTCCAGCAGCAAGCGACAGACCTGCCCGCGAAGCTCGCCGACCGACTGGTTCGCACCACGCGGCGGCTCTACCGTCTGCTGCAGCTCACCGGTTACGCGCGCATCGACTACCGTCTGCGAGCGGACGGCGAGCTGTTTTTTCTCGAGGCCAACCCGAATCCCGAAATCGCTCCTGAGGAGGAGTTCGCCTCGGCGGCGGCCGCTGCGGGAATCGAGTATCCGCAGCTGCTTCAGAAGTTCCTCAACCTTGGACTGCGCGCCTCGCGGTGGTAGGGGGAAGACCCATGCCGGGCGAAACGATCCGCGAGGGCCGCGGGTTCCTCACGCCGCCCGAATCCCTTGATGCGCTGACCGCGATGGGATTCAACCTGCTGGCCCTCTCCGGCAATCACGCCTTCGATCTGAAGGAGGCCGGCATCCGAAACACGCTGCACGAGGTCGACCGCCGCGGCATCGTCCACTCGGGTACGGGTAACACGATTGCTGACGCGTCTGCGCCGGCCTACGTGCGCACGTCGAAGGGCACCATCGCCCTTGTCTCGAGCGCGTCGGGTCTGATCGCTGCTGGGGGGCGCGCGACAGCCGACCGGCCCGGTGTCAATGAACTGCGCCTCAAGGCCGGCGATCGCGACAACCAGGCGAACGAGGACCTGCCAGGCGCGCCGGCCAACACACCGTACCCCGAAGATGCGCAGCGCATCCTGCAGAGCATTCGCGATGCCCGGCAGCGCGCCGACGTGGTGATCGTGTACCAACACAATCACGTGTTCGGGCACTACTCCTTCTCGACCATCTTCACCGAAGGCATGCCGGAACGACTCGCACCGAACCCCTGGCTCGTGAAGTGGACTCACGACGAGATCGACGCAGGTGCCGACATCATCGTCATGCACGGCGCGCCGCTGCTGCACGGGGTGGAGCTCTATAAAGGGAAACCATCTTCTACGACCTGGGTAACTTCATCTACAACGTGCCACCGTGGCTCACCTACATTCACGAGCCAATGGCCTGGGAGAGCGCGGTCGTGTCGCTTCAGGTCGAGGCGCGATCGATCAAGTCAATTGCGCTGCGCCCCGTCGTGTTGAATGTCATCGGTCAGGGGCAACCCGAAGTGCACGACGAGTACGCCACCAATCAGTTCCTGCAGACGCGGGGGCTTCCCACGCCGGCAACGGGCGCACGGGCGACCTACATCCTCCAACGTATCGCGGAGGCATCGAAGGCGTTCGGGACAACTCTGGAGATCAAGGGAGACACGGCGACGGTGGCGGTGACGCCTAGATAGCGCCTTCGGTCCTTCGTTCTTGCGCCTTGAACGAAGCCCCGAGGACGACGCGATTGGTCAGTTTGCTGGCAGCGTGTAGAGGTTGTCGTCCGGCGTGCGGTCGATCATCAGGTGGAACGGATCGACGCCGACTCGACCTGGCCGCTGCGCGACACGAATGACGAGCGTTTGCGCGCCGCTCTCGAGTCGGTGCTTCTGCTCATAGAGCGGCGTCTGTGACAGGACGTCGGTCTTCTGGTCAGGGAAGACAACCACGTTGAACGAGGCGTCGAGCGGAACTTCGCGCTCAGCGCCCTGTCCGTCGGCCTCGAATTGCCTGGCCATCACCTCGACGGTCACTTCATATTCATCGCCGACCGGTTTGACTGATGCGCCGGCAACGGCGACGTCGAACAATGTGATGCGCTCGAACAGGTCCGTGATGAGTTGCTGGTGCTCCGGGCCGGCGACTGCGCGCAGTTCGTTGATGAGATCGCGCGACGTCGGGTAAGGCGGCGGCTGCATCGCGAACTTGTCGAGAAAATTGCGGAGACCCTGGTGCATTCGCTCGGTGCCGATCAGATCCTGCAGGGCGAACATGACGAGCGCGCCCTTGTTGTACGAGATGTTGCCTTGATCTTCCGTGTACATCAGCGGCTGCTCGGCCACGCCCTCGCGGCTGCGCCCACGCAGATAGTTGCTATGCGTGGAGGCAAGAATGCGCCGCAGCCACTCCGGGTCCTTCTCCTCCTTGAACACCATCAGCGTGGAGTACTGCGCCATGGTTTCGTTGAGCATCTGGCGCCCCTGCATTTTCGCGCCGTAGATCATTCCACCCCACCACTGGTGCGCGAGTTCGTGAAGCGTGGTGTAGTCGAGCGATGCCCATCCGCTCAGGTCGGTGAGAAACCCGGCGGCTTCCGAGTAGCCGACCCCGCCCGCGAAGGCCTGCGCCGCGCTGCGGTACCGCGGGTACTCGAGAATCCGGAACTCGTGTAGCGGGTACTTCGAGTATTCGCGGCTGTAGTAGTCGAGTCCCTTCCGCATCGTGTCCAACATGACGCCGACGTTCCAGGGATGCTTGGGGTCGTGATAGACCTCCAGCGACACGCCATTCCAACTGTCGCGGGCCACCTCGTATCGCGCTGAAAGCAGTGACACGGCGGGCCAGATTGGCTGCTCCATTACGTACTCGAAAAAGCGGCGCCCGTCTTTCTCCCACGTCCGGGTAAGTACTCCCGGCGCCACGGCCGTCTGGTCGGCCGACGTGCTGAAGACGACGTGGACGTCGGTCCGGCCATCGATGCCGAAGCCGAGCGTGTTGAGCCACGCCGGATCACCCAGCGCGGGCAGGCGCGGTGCAGGTGGAAGACCAAGGCGACGGCGCTGACCAGCGTCTGTCAGTTCGCGTTCCTCGTCATAGGAGGGTACCGGCACCACGCTTCTCATGTCGACGAACGTGCCGTTGGCCACGATCTCGTTGTCCGGTTCAGAGTTGGGGAAGCCTCGGTTGACCCGCGATGCCTTCCACTCCAGACGCACTCGCTCGCCCGGCTGCAGCGGTGGCTCCAGTCGAAACACGCGAAACCCGAGCGCCACGTCCTCGCTGGTCTGCGTGCCGCGCTCGAGGCTGAGCGCGCTGATCCGCAGGCGACGATCAGTGGAAATCGCGACCTCGCGTATCGCCTGGTCCTTTCGATTGACCAGCGTGGCCGTGCCGCTCGATTCGAGACGCCGCTCGTCCGGATACAGGTCGACGTTCAGCATGATGTCAGTGAACGCCGGCGTCGGCCGGTTCTTCCAGCTGCCGTAGGCGCGCTCGTACGCGGCTTGCAGCCCCAGTCTGGACTCGCTGGTCTCGTAGGCGTTGAGCACATTCGTATTCCAGTAGATCCAGACACCGCTCGCCGCGAACAGCGCGGCAACCACGCCACAGGCCCGAGCGGTACGGGGCGTGAATCTGACGCGTGCATCCCGAAGACGCTCGCGAACCTCGACGCGCGTGCCGCGAGGAAAGAGCAGGGAACCTGCAACCATCAACAGCAGGCAGAACAGGCTCCAGTAGACGATGAGCGACATCGTGGGCAGCCGGAAGTGCCCGAAACCGTTGATGTCGGAGTAGATGACGAACGGGATCCTGAAGCCGTACAGCACGTGCTCGAACCCGAGCGGTTCGAGGCTCAACAGGGTTGCGAGGAGCAAGGCGAGGATCACCATGCCGCTCCATTTCCCGGGACTCAGTGCCTGCACCGTGACGGCAAGCACGCAAATCATGAAGAAGTAGATCCCGTTGTAGACGAAGGACCCTTGCAGATAGAGCCCGAGTTCCACGTCGCGGTGGCCTGCAAGCAGCTGCAGGGCGATGGAGGTTGCAATCGAAACGCACAGAAGCACCGAGACCGAGACGATGAGAGTGAGTGTCTTCGACAGGGCCATGTGCCAGTCGGGGTGCGGAGTGGCGCCCACAATCTCCGCAAGCCCGTGTTCGCGCTCGCGGAACACGAGCGTCGCCGAGTAGAAGATCAGGACCAGCAGTACGAACTGCAAAAGACCAAACCTGAAGAAGCCGAGCATGAGGCCCGTGAGCGGGTGCAAGGGCAGTCCCATCAGCAGGTCCGTGTTGCCTTGATACTCGCTCAGCGTGGCACTCGCCGTGAACGCGGAGACGAGCGCGAAGAGCGGACTCAGCACCACCGCGCGCAGGTCTGTCCGCCACTGGGACGCGAACATCGCAAACATGTCGGCACGCGCGAACCCGGGAGTTCCGCTCGCGGCGTGCGTCTGCGGCGCGGGTGCCCCAGCGGCCGCCTTCCGCCGCCAGGTCGGCCACACGCGAGATGTGCGCTTTGGAAGCACGAGCCGGAATCGAGCCACGGTCCAGGCAAGCGCGGACGCTCCGACGCCGAGCCAGATCAGACGGTTGACGAGCACCGTGATGCTGACCGGCATCCGCGTGTTGAGTTCAACGACCGTCCAGTAGCGGCTGGCTTCGCGGATTGGCAGCCCACCAAGCGGATCGATGAACTGCAGCCAGGATGCCCCGCCGTTCTGCGTGGCATTGAACAGCGCCGCTTCGACGAGGACGACGAAAAACGCGACCGCGAAGGTCCAGGCCTGCGACCTGGTCGATGCCGCTACAGCGAAGGCGATGGCGCAGAAGACGAGCAGATTCGGCAGGTCGATCGCAACGAAGCTTGCCGCATACGGCACGATGTCGAACGGCCCGATACGGCTCTGTTCCACCCACGGCATGAATCGGCCCGCCGCGGTGCCCAGCAGTCCCGCAAACGCGGCAAGCAGTGCGCAGATCGTCCCGCCAGCGAACCGGCCCAGCAGCCACGAACGTGCACCCACAGGCGTGGTGAAGAAGAGTTCCACCGTCGCCCTGTCGTAGTCGCGCACGATCGACTGCACGACGAAGATGAGCGCCGGCAGCAACCCGAAGAGGCTGAGGACGAGCTGTGTCTGGAAGAGCAAGTAGGGGCTGTCGATGTGAATCAGCTCGTTGTCTGTCAGGTGGATGCCGGTCTGCGTCAGCGTCAGCACGTGAATGGCAAAGAAGAGGAGCAGCACGCCCTGGAACAGGCGCGAGCCGCACTGCATGCGCAGCTCGAATCGCAACACATCGAGAAAGGCGCGCATTAGTGACAGGCCACTAGTCCTGGCCCGCGGCCATGCCGTGTTGAAGGAGCGTGGCGAAGTAGACGTCCTCGAGCGTGGGTGCGGCCGGCGTCATGCCTTCGGGCTGCGTGTCGGCTAGCACACGCACCTCCATGCGTCCCGCCTTCGTACGGTCGGTCAGCACAGAGAAGCGCTCGCGCAGTTGCCTGGCCTCGTCGCGCGTCACCAGCGACGTCCAGACTCTGTTACGCAACGCGGCAATCAACGTGTCCGGCTCCCCAGCCTGCAGAATCCGACCCTGTCCCATGATGGCCAGACGCGGACACAGGTCGGCCACATCGTCCACGATGTGTGTCGACAGAATCACCACGACATCTTCGCCAACTTCAGCGAGCAGGTTCTGGAACCGTCGACGCTCGGCCGGGTCGAGCCCCGCGGTGGGTTCGTCGACGATCAGCAGACGTGGACTGCCGAGGAGCGCTTGTGCGATCCCGTAGCGCTGTTTCATGCCGCCCGAGAAGGTGTCGACGCTGCGCGCCCGTGCATCCCAGAGGTTGACCTTGATGAGGAGGTGCTCCACGGCCTCCTTCTGCTGCGGTCCGTGAATGCCTTTCAGCGCTGCGAAGTGCCGGAGCATGCGCTCGGCGGAGGTGTGCGGGTAAGCGCCGAACTCCTGCGGCAGGTAGCCGAGAACCTTGCGAAGCGCAGTCTTGTCGCGAAGAACGTCGATGCCGTCAAACGTGATTGTGCCGCTGTCGGGCTCCTGCAGGGTGGCGATGGTCCGCATGAGCGTCGACTTGCCGGCCCCATTGGGACCGAGCAGCCCGAACATCCCCTTGGGCACCTCCAGGGTGATGTCACGCAGCGCCGCGACGGGGCCAGGGTAGGTTCTCGAAACCGATGAGAGGCGCAGTTGTCCGCATGGCACGCGCGGTTAGACGGAGCGGAGCGTGGCAGAGTTCCTCTCGCACTTCAGACGCGGGACGGTCCAGTATCATCGGATGCTCGAACGGGCTCGACAGATAGCTGAACTCGGCGACGAACAACACCGTGGCCGCGATCAGCGACCAGCCGCCAACCAGGGACGCTGTGCGAAACGAACGATCAAGAGATGCAGATGTCACGAGTCCTCCAGACGCACTACTCACGGCGCATCTTCAGCATCGTTTATCACCGTTACGGACAGAATGATTGAACGCGCCAGTCACATGACTGGTGACGACAAATTGAACGCGCGTGGAGGCTGCGTCGATGCGTGAGGCAACCCTGGCGACCCCGCTGCTGATTGACTTCCTCGGGTATCTCGAACGCCAGGGACACGGCCTCACCGACGTCTGCCGCGCAGCCGATCTCGATCCGAGGTGGTTCGACAATCCGAACTCACGGCTGCCGGCCTCGGCAATGGAACGGCTGTGGGCGGCGGGCGAACGGCTCACTGGCAATCCCAATCTTGGCCTCCACACCGGGGCCTCCTACAACCCTGGTGCGCTCGGCATTGTGGGCTACGTGGTGTTGAGCTGTCGCACAGCGAGAGAGGCACTCGAACGGTTGTCACGTTATGCGGCCCTTCTCAACGAGGGGCTGGCGGTTCAGGTCTTCGAAGAGAACAACAACACACACGTGCAATTCGGCGCCGACGATCGCTTCGAGAGCTTTCTTCACCGCACGCCGCGTCAGGCCATGGAGACGCTGGCGTCCGGGGTCGTGACCACGTTGAACCGTTTGTCCAACATGACGCTCGAGCCAACGGGGGTCGCCTTTCGCCATCATGCGCCGGCTAGCACCACCGAGCACACGCGGATCCTCGGAACGACCGTGCGATTCGCTCAGCCGGCGAACAGCGTCACCTATCGAAGCGCGGCGCTCGAGGCCAATTTGCTGTCAGCCGACCCGGCGTTACTGTTGATGTTCGAAGGGGACGCTCGTCGGCGTCTCGAGCAACTCGCATCGCGCGGTGGTCTCAGTGGCCGCGTGCTGCATCTGCTTGGAGCGAAGCTCAAAGGCGAGGTGCCGTCGCTCGCCACCGTCGCGTCCGAGCTGGCGATGAGCGAGCGTTCCATTCAGCGCGCCCTCGGCGAAGAAGACACCTCATTCCGGCAACTGGTCGACGAAGTGCGAAAGGAGCTTGCCCTCGAACATCTGGGGCGACGCGGCGCCTCGGCCACCGACGTTGCCTTTCTGCTCGGCTTTTCGGAACCAAGCGCGTTCACGCGCGCATTTCGCCGCTGGACCGGGTCGTCGCCGACGCAGTTTCGCTCCGCGTGAGAGCCTGGCGCCTCAGATACCCCACGCCCATCCCATGTGCAGCGACGCGTTCGGTGCGAGCCGCTCCACGTGATAGTTCGCGTTCCCAAGCTTTGTCGAACCCGAGATGACTCGGTTGTAGGTGAAGGCGGCCGTCGGATAGATGTAGAAATGCTGCCCGACGTGCACGTAGTAGCCGCCGGTGACGCCCACGCTGAGAGGACGGAACGTGGTGTCGCCGCTCACGCGCTCGCCGCGCAGCCGCCACCGCTGATTGAGCACCACGGCGCCGAGTGCCGGGCCGCTCTTCATCGGTCCCTTGAAGCGATAGGTTGCGCGAAGCACCTGCACCGATGTGGAGGTCGCCTTCCACTGCACGGCGTCGTAGTTGGCGTCGCCCTTCAGGAGGAAGCTGGGTACTTCGTAGCGTCCCTGGCCGAAGGCGATCTGGAAGCCGTTGGCGAGCGACACGTTGATGATGCCGGAATAGCCAGGCAGTCCGTAGGCGAGGACGTCGGCTTCGACGGCTACCGAATTGACCCGCGGCGAGGTCTCCGTATCTTGAGCCGACACGGGAAGGGCAGCAACGAGCAGGGCAGTCAGGACAAAAGACGCGCGCAGCATGTTCATGTGATTCTCCAGTGCACCTCCGTGGTGCCTGATGAGAATCGCCGTTTTGCTGTCGCAAGCGAATGACGCGGGACGCCAGGTATTTGACCGGTCCCGCCAGTCTCGCGGCGCGCGCGTCGTGCGGATGAGCCTGAGGTTCCTATTCGGCATGTGCTCCCAAAAGTCGCGAGCTAACATGAGGTGCGAACCCTTCATTCGCGGAACGAGAGATCCATGGCTGATTCTGGTGGTTCGACAGGTCCCGACCTGACGCTTGGCATTCCCCTGACGACGCTCACGAATGGCGTGCCGTTTGTCGGGCGCGTCGGCGATGAGAGTGTGGTGCTCGTACGACGGGACGATCGTGTGTTCGCGATTGCCGCGTCTTGCAGTCACTATCACGCGTCGCTCGGCGACGGTCTGGTTGTCGGCGACACGATTCGGTGTCCACTGCACCACGCCTGTTTCAGCCTCGAAACGGGTGAGGCGCTCCGCGCGCCCGCGTTCGAGCCGCTCGCTCGATGGCACGTCGAACGCAGCGGCGACACGGTGGTCGTCCGGCAGAAAGTGTCCGACCCGCTCGTGTCCGTGCGTGAGCGGACTGATCCTCGTCAGCATCCTTCGTCTGTTGTGATCGTCGGCGGTGGCGCTGCCGGCTTCGCTGCGGCAGACGAGCTGAGGCGCGAAGGCTTCGAAGGCGCGATCACCATGATCAGCGCCGACACCGACGCTCCTGTCGACCGCCCCAACCTGTCAAAGGACTATCTGGCGGGCGAAGCAAAAGACGACTGGATGCCGATGTGGTACGCGGAGACCTACGACGAGCGTCGCATTGAGCTGGTGCTCGGCACTCGCGTGTCCTCGATCGATCCGGTCGGACGAACCGTTCTGCTCGAGGATGGCTCCGGACGTGAATTCGGCTCACTCCTCATTGCGACAGGCGCCGACCCTGTTCACATTCCCATTCCTGGTGCCGTGCCCGCGAACACGTTCTACCTGCGTTCGTTTGCCGACAGCCGCGCGATTCTGGAACGCGCCCGCACGGCCACGCGCGTCGTCGTCGTTGGCGCGAGCTTCATCGGTCTCGAGGTGTCGGCGGCGTTGCGGACCCGCGGCATTGCTGTCGATGTGGTCGCACCGGATAAGGTTCCGCTCGAGCGCGTCATGGGACCGGAAGTAGGCCGCTTTGTTCAGTCTGTTCACGAGTCTCACGGCGTGGTGTTCCACCTGGGAGAAACAGTCGCGTCGATGAACCTGCGAACGGTGACGCTCAGCGGCGGCACCATGCTGGATGCCGATTTCGTGGTGCTTGGCGTTGGCGTGAGACCGTCGATCGCCGTTGCGGAGAAATCAGGTCTCGCAATCGATCGGGGCATTGCGGTGAACGAATTTCTGGAAACCAGCGCGCCCGGAATCTTCGCCGCAGGCGACGTGGCCCGCTGGCCAGACCCACACACGGGAGAGCGTTTGCGGGTCGAACACTGGGTCGTCGCCGAACGACAGGGGCAGGTTGCCGCGCGCAACATGCTGGGACGGCGCGAACCCTTTGACGGGGTGCCGTTCTTCTGGAGCCATCACTACGACGTGAACATCAA
>JBEBGB010000225.1:0-7587 GCA_040081675.1 Vicinamibacterales bacterium | reverse complement strand
AGATCCAGGAACACGCGATCGCCGCGCGCCACGAGTTCTTCGACGAAGGCCGGTCCGTGGCTGGTGAAGAGGCGACTGCCAATCTTGAATCCGCCGACGGTACCGCGAAGCGAGTCCGCGAGGCGACGAGCGGCGTCTACGGTGTCAACGTCGAGGGCAACGAGCAGTGGCTGCATCTGTTTTTCAGGCCTTGTGTGCGCGCGAGCGCATGTCGACGGATCCAACCAGATCCATCGCGTTGTCGATCTTGTGTCGGCAGAGGTACTCGCTGATGCCGTCGATCATCCGCTGCCAGAGCAGTGGATCGACGAAGTTCGCCGTACCGACCTGCACGGCGGTGGCGCCGGCGATCATGAATTCGAGGGCATCTCGCGCGTCCATGATGCCGCCCATGCCAACGACCGGTATCTTGACCGCCTGTTGACACTCGTAGACCATGCGCACGGCGATCGGCCGAATGGCAGGCCCGCTCAAGCCGCCCATGCCGTTCGAAATCATCGGTCGTCTGGTCTCTATGTCGACCGCCAGCGCCAGGAATGTGTTGACGAGCGACACGCCGTCCGCACCAGCTTCTTCTGCGGCCCGTGCGAACGACGCCGGGTCCGTCACATTCGGCGTGAGCTTGGGCATGATCGGCAGCGAGGTGACCTTGCGCACCGCGCTGACGACATCGTGCGTGCCACCGAGGCTGCAGCCGAACTGAATGCCGCCTTCCTTGATGTTGGGACACGAGATGTTCAACTCGATCGCGTGCACGCCTTCGGCATCCGAGAGGATGCGGGACACCTCTGCGTACTCGTCCACGGTCGTGCCGCACACATTCACAACCACCGTCGCCCGGTGCGCCCGCAGCTCCGGTAACTTCTCGCTGACGAAGCGATGGACGCCAATGCCCTGCAGTCCAATCGCGTTGATCATGCCGGCAGGCGTCTCGACGATGCGAGGGGCGGGATGCCCTTCGCGCGGTTTCAAGAACAGGCCCTTGACGACCACGGCTCCGAGCGTCGAGAGGTCGACGGCCTCGGCGTACTCGACGCCGTAGCCGAAACACCCGCTGGCCGACATGACGGGATTCTTCAGCGTCAGCGATCCGATGCGAACCGAGAGATCCATCGCGTTACGAGCCCTTAGTCCCAGGCAATGAGCGCCGCATCGAGTACGGGACCGGCGATGCACGATCGTACGTGGTGAACCTCGCCCGACTCGTTCTTCATCGGCACGACGCAGCTGTAGCAGCCACCCATGCCGCACCCCATGATCCGTTCGACCGACACCTCGCACGCTCGACCGTACTGAGCCGCCGTGCGTGCGGTGGCCTCGAGCATGCCTTCTGGTCCGCACGCATAGATCGTGACGGGCTTGTCTGCTGGGCGCGCCTCGAGCGCGCGCGCGAGCGGGGCGATGATGCGCCCTTTCTCACCAGCACTTCCATCTTCCGTCGTGAGCTGCAGCCAGACGCGGTGTTGTCGGAAGTAGTCGAGATAGAGAAGTTCCTCGGCGCGGCGGGCACCGTAGAACAGCGTCGTGTTCACACCTCGAGCAGCCAGAGCCTCGGCGAGCATCCAGAACGGTGCGAGGCCGACACCGCCCGCCACCATCCACGCTTCTGACGAGGCATCCACGAGAGTGAAAGGCTGCCCCAGGGGACCGAGGCACGCCACGGTGTCGCCGACCGCGGCTGCGTAGAGGAGACGAGTCGACGCGCCGATGGCCTTGACGAGAATCGACACGCCTGCCGCGCGTCCGAGGTCGTCTCGCAGGATTTCGAACACCGAGAACGGCCGTCGCAGCAGCGGGTCGTGCCCGCGTGCTGCCTTCACCATGAGGAATTGTCCGGGTGTCACTGCCTGCGCGATCTCGGGAGTGGCGAGCGCCAGCACGTTGTAGTCGGGCGACAACTTCGTGTTGGCGATCACGACCGCCGGCACGTCGAAGAGCATCAGGTCAGTATACAGTCGCTCGGTGGTGCCTGGCTCGCGGGCGCTGGCCAATCGCAATAGGCAATAGGCAATAGGCGGTGGGCGATGGGCGATGGGCCCGGCACGAGAGCAGCGAGATCTCGAGGACGCGCATACAGCGTGACCGGAGACAATGCCCATGGCCTATCGCCGATAGCCAAGCGCCGCGAGACGTGAGGCCCCCAATCCGCGCTATACTTCATCGTTTCCTTCTTTAACGCGGCCCTGCGAGGTTGCGAAGAGGTGTTCAATGTCCCACGTCTCCTGCCCCTCTCGTCTGCTTCCTCCTCTCGACGACACGCCTTCGATTCGCTTCGATCCGACTCCAGTGTCTCTGCGTGCGTGCTTGTCGCAGGCTTGCCCTGCCTGCCAAGCCTGCCCTGCCGGGCTCGCCCGCCGCGCGAACGGAAGGACGGTGCGCGCATGCCTGTAGTACTCGACGGCGATCGAATCAGTCGTTCGCTCGCGCGGATCGCGCACGAGATCGTCGAACGCAATCGCGGTGTCGACGAGTTGGCGTTCGTCGGCATCCGTCGACGCGGTGTCCCGCTCGCACGGCGGCTGGCCACGCTTGTCAGCGGTATCGCCGGCGCGCAGGTCCCGATTGGGGCGCTCGACATCACGCTCTATCGCGACGACCTGATGCGTCACTCCATCGGCGCGCAACCGGTCGTTGGCAGCACCGACATCAAGTTTTCCATCGACGACAAGCGCATTCTGCTCGTCGACGATGTGCTCTATACCGGCCGGACGATCCGGGCCGCGCTCGATGCGCTGCTCGAATTCGGGCGGCCGAAGTCGATTCAACTCGTCGTGCTGGTTGACCGCGGTCACCGTGAGCTTCCCATCAAGGCCGACTACGTCGGCAAGAACCTGCCGACCTCGTTGTCGCAGAGCGTGCAGGTGCGCCTGATGGAAGTGGATGGCCGGGATGAAGTGGAGATCCAGGAATGAAGAAGGATCTGCTGAGCATTGACGACCTGTCCGCCGACGAGATCTACCGCGTGCTCGACACCGCGGTCGCGATGCGCGAAATCGGAGAGCGGCCCATCAAGAAGGTGCCCACCTTGCGCGGCAAGACAGTGGTGAACCTGTTCTACGAGCCAAGCACCCGCACGCGCACATCGTTCGAGATTGCCGAGAAGCGCCTCAGCGCCGACACGCTGAACATCGCGGTCGCGGCATCGAGCGTCTTGAAGGGCGAAACACTGGCGGACACCGCCATGAACATCGAAGCCATGGCGCCGGACATGATCGTGCTGCGCCACGCCTCATCTGGCGCGTGCCACTTGCTGTCGCGTATCTGCAAGTCGCGCATCATCAACGCCGGCGACGGCTTACACGAACACCCGACGCAAGCCCTGCTCGATGCGTTCACGATCCGTCAGCACACGCAGACCATTGAAGGCCTCAAGGTGGCCATCGTTGGTGACTTGCTCCACAGTCGGGTGCTGCGCTCGAATGTGGCGCTGCTGACCAAGCTCGGTGCGCACGTCTTCGTAAGTGGTCCGCCGACGCTGGTGCCGAAGGGCATGGCGCAGCTTGGTGCGACGGTGGCCACATCGGTGAACGAGGCGGTTCGCGACGCGGATGTGGTGATGATGCTGCGCATCCAACAGGAGCGGATGCAGGGCGCCTACTTTCCCTCGTTGCGCGAGTACTTCAATCTCTTCGGGATGACCGAGGCGCGGGTCAGCCTCGCCAAGCCGAACGTGATCATCATGCATCCGGGTCCGATGAATCGAGGCGTGGAGATTGCCTCCGAGGTGGCCGACGGTCCCTACTCGGTGATTCTCGAACAAGTCGCCAACGGCGTGGCCGTCCGCATGGCGGTGCTGTACCTCATGGCTGGCGGAGTGGAACATGAAGCGGCTGCTTAAGGGTGGACGGGTCGTCGACCCGGCGAATGGACGCGACGGGATCTTCGACATCCTGATCGACGGAGACCTCATCGTGCGGGTTGGTGTCGACTTGCAGGGTGACGAGGGCACCGCAGTGGTGTCCGTTCCAAGTGGTGTCGTCATCACGCCCGGTCTCATCGACATGCACGTGCACCTGCGCGAGCCGGGTCAGGAACACAAGGAGACGGTGGCCACCGGAACGCTGTCGGCTGTCACCGGTGGCTTCACCGCGGTGGCCTGCATGCCGAATACCTCGCCGGTGAACGACAACGCCGGCGTCACGCAGTACATCCTGAAGAAGGCGGCGGACGCCAACCTCGCTCGCGTCTATCCCATTGGTGCGGTCTCGCGCGGCCAGAAGGGCGAGAACCTGGCCGACCTGGGCGAACTCAAGGAGGCCGGCTGCGTCGCGGTCACCGACGATGGACACCCGGTGTCGACGGCGCTCTTGATGCGCCGCGCGCTCGAGTACACGCGGATGTTCGACATGCCTGTCATCGAGCACTGCGAAGAGCAGACACTCAAGGGCGACGGCGTCGCCCACGAAGGCATGACCGCATCCAGGCTGGGTCTGCGCGGCATTCCAGGAGAGGCCGAATCGATCATGGCGCAGCGCGATATCGCGCTCGCAGAGATGACCGGTGGCCGCGTGCACATCGCGCACATGAGCGCGCGTCAAACCTTGGACGCTGTGCGATACGGCAAGGCGCGCGGCGCGAAGGTCACCTGCGAGGTGGCGCCGCACCACTTCATCCTCACCGACGAGCGGCTGGGTGCGCCGATCGCCTACGACACCAACACCAAGATGAACCCGCCGCTACGTGAAGCCGCCGACCGCGATGCGATGTTGCAGGGCATCATCGACGGGAGCGTCGACGTCATTGCGACGGATCACGCGCCGCACCACTACGACGAGAAACACGTCGAGTTCGACCAGGCGCCGTTTGGTATCACCGGGCTCGAGACCTGCGTGTCGCTCTGCTTCGACCGGCTGGTGCACAGCGGACACATCACGCTGAACCGGCTGATCGAGCTGCTCTCGGTCAACCCTGCTCGCATTCTGCAGGTTCCAGGCGGATCGATTACAGAAGGTGGCGTGGCTGACCTGACGCTGCTGGCGCCGGACCTGAACGTGGTCGTCGATGCCAGGAGCATGAAGTCGAAGTCGAAGAACACACCGTTCGACGGCTGGGCACTGCGAGGCGGAGTTGCGGCCACGATCGTCGGCGGCAGAACGGTGTACGCGAATCCCGCCGTGACCCTCGACATCTAGCGCGTTTGTCGCGAACGCAATCAGCCCATGCGCACACAGCGGGTGCAAGGGTGCAGTTGCCGGCGTCGGGCCGACATTACTCTGGTACCTGACCCTTTATTGCGTTCACGCGTCCCCGACAGACGATGTGACCGGCTGAATCCGCCGGCAGGCGCTCGCGCAACCGGGCCTCCAACAGCGCAAGAGCGTCAGGTGCCATCGCGGAGAGTCCAGGGCCAAGGCTCGGACCGGTTTGGACCGTGGTCCAGAAGTCGTCAAAGTCGTCGAACGTACGCTGCACGTCGATCTGCCGCGTGGCGACGCCGACCAGGCCAGAGCCATTCCATAAACCTCGCATGACCTCCGGTTCCGCTGCCTCGAGCCTCGGAGGCAAGCCGACCGTTGCGCCCAATGCACGCATTTCGACTTGTATCGCCTCGTACGGGAACCCGCCGCCAAGGATGTCCCACGCGTAGGCGGCGACGCTGCCCCCAGGACAGACCACGCGCGCCATTTCGGCGACGCCCTTGGCCGGGTCGGGAACGAAGAAAATCACCAACGGCATGACTGCCACGTCGAACATGTCGTCCGGGAACGGTTGCGCCATCGCATCGCCAGGTTGCAGATGCGCCGTGCTCAACGCGGGTCGTGTGCGGGCAAAGGCGAGCTGAGCCTCGGAGGGGTCTATCCCGTGCACGGAAGCCGGTGCGCACCGTTCGATGAGCAACTCGGTAAAGGCGCCGTTGCCGCAGCCGACGTCCAGCCAGCGCAAGCCAGGCTTTGGAGCCAGCCAATCGAGGAATGTGTCGCCGGCAATCTGGCTCCACTTTCCCATGTACCGTTCGTACGCCGCGCCATCGTTGAAACGAATTGTCGTGTCAGCCATCAGTTGGTGCCTTCCTGCGCTCTTCCGGTGAAGGATCGCGACTCCTGCGCTCGGCGTAGAGCCGGCTTCACGTTGTTGTGATCGAGGTGTGGTGGCAGCGCCATGTACGCCTCCGGGCAAGAGTGATCAGCCATGGAAGACGCAGGCCGATGTGATGTGGTCCTAGTTTTCGCCGAACGCTCTCAAGATTCGTGGCACTTGCGTATGAGTCAGCACCGCCCCGCCGACCACGACGAGCACAGTGGCGGCGATTACCGCGGGGCCGAAACCGACTCCCGGAACCCGAACTGCGATTTCCGACACGAACGCCGCCAACAGACCCACGTACGACCAACACATGAAAATCGCGTGGAGCCGCATCCACCCTGCCTGTGGCCGATGGAGATACACCGGAATGAACCCAGCCCCAACCGTGGCGAGGCTGATAGCGGATGCTACGTGGAAGGGCCCGACGCGGCCGTAGAGGTCGTAGATCATGAGCGCTGTGGCGTTGAGCAACACCATGCTCAGGACGTAGCCCTGGCCCATCCTTCGGTGCACGCGCGTCCCTTTGCGCAACGACGCCACCGCGATCCCGAGAACCAAGGCTGACACGCCCAATAGGGCATGTACGAGCCCGAATGGATCCAGTCCGCGAATGCCAAGCATCTGCAAACCCCCGCAGGTTCTTACTCGCCGTCTCGGCCGTCTGTGTCGTGCTCGGCTCCGGTGACGTTCGTCACGTCTTGGGCGGACTCAGGCGCCGCAGCTGCTCGGCATACTGCCCCATCGTCGCTCTAATCCAAACGCGTATGGCTTGCGAATCGTATGGGACGCCGCTTCCGAGCATGTACCGCCGAAGTGTATCCAGTGCGTCGGCCCTCTGCTTCTGGAGCCCGTCGCGTGCGTCCCGCAGCAGCGCGGGATCCTCGCAGTCCAGACTCTCCACAGTCATCCACGAGCGGTCGCCCGTCATCTCCGCCATTGAGACGGCTCATGGCTTCGCGGCCTCCGCGGTAGGTTTGCAGATGAATGAGCGCCACGGCTTGCTGCGCGACGTTGCGGACCGTGACTCGGTAGCCGGGATACGGCGACATGACAATATCCGCGTGTTCGAACACGAGTTCTGGAGCGACGCTCACCAGACTCGGCAGATCCGTTACGACGGGCGCCACATCCACGACAGAGAGCACGATCGGCTCGATGCCGTACTGACGGAGCGCGTCAATGGCCACCGATTGCCCCCGTCGAACGATTGTCGACTCGACCTGCCTTGGCGGGTCCGTGCCCTTCAACAAGAGCGACACATCGACGTGAACGTCTTCTCCAACCAACTTGCGGGACACTTGCAGCGCAGAGACCGGCAGGGTCGTCTGCGCGTTCGGTTCCGGAGAGGCGATCCTTGGAAACTTTGGCGTCCACATCCACGCGCCTCTGGCGCTGACCAGTTCTGCGGTGGTCCGCCCATCGGCGAAGCGAATCACCAGCGCCATGCGCGCGGGCTCAATCGGCCGTGTCGCAGGCTGCTGGTCCGCGAGCGGCGATGATGCGATGGGGCTGCTGACGCACAGCGCGATGCACAGATGCAGCAACCCTATCGCGCTTGTTCGA
>JBEBGB010000967.1:0-1914 GCA_040081675.1 Vicinamibacterales bacterium | reverse complement strand
GCAGTCCACGGTCCAGAGAACGGCGACGCCGCCGAGGACCAGCACACCGATCATCGTCAGTGGCATCGTCAGCGGCACCACCTGGTAGTGCGCGTAGAAGATGAAGGGCAAGAGATTGACGAGCCCCTCGGACAAGTCGCCTCGCCTGCGGCGGGCGAGCTCGGCGCCGGTCCAGGGATCGACGAGGATCTCCGGCGGGAGATCCGCGAGCGACTTGATGGCCAGTTTTCCAGTCTGCGGATCGGCCTCCGGCAGGAGCATCAGCGATGCCTGATCGTTATGGAACATCTGCACGCCCAACAGCTGTGTGTGCGGTGGCGCGAGAGACGCTGCACTTTCCGCGAGCGTCGCCATGTCGAGATGGGGAACGCCCGGCCGGGGCTTGGCGTAGAGCCGGGGAGCGATGACGTGCTCCAGTTCGTTCGAGAACACGAGCAGGCTGCCGGTCAGGGCGGTGAAGATCAGTGGGGCCGCCATCAGCAGGCCAACCCAGCGATGCCCCACGACAAGGATGCGGCGGATCCCTGCGTGCTTCATAAGCCTCACGCCTCGGCGAGACCGAACTCTGGCACGCGCGACTTTCGCACCCGCCGCTTCTTCCACCAGATGTAGATGCCGGTTACCGATAACATCGCGACGATCAAGCCCAGCGCGCAGACGAGGACCTTATAGGCCAGGCCAAAGTGCTTGGCGTAGTGCAATTGCTGCAGCCAGGCATTGACGACGGTGCCGGACGGTGCGCCCCCCGACGGCGACAGCGACGTCGTGAAGGCGTACACTTCGCCAGTCCTGCCGTTGAAGTCCAGCTGGGTATCGCAGAACTCGTCGTTGCCAACGAAGTCCTGGCTCGTCCGGAGTAACAGCAGTGCACCATCGCCCCGGTTGGACAGCGACAGTAGGTTGCACGTCCTGTTGATCGCCAGCCCCCGCTTCGCGGCTTCCGCCGCCGCAGCCCGCTGACCCACCGCGAGGGTTTCTCGAATGCTCAACGGTGCCACACGTCTGCTCTGTTCGTCCGACAACGCTGGCCGAGGCGCCATCCGGTTCCGCCTCGCCGCCTCGTCCTGGGGCGTGGGGTACGTGAAGAAGACCCTGCTGACCGAACGATGGACCGAGCCCAGGTTGAGCATCACGCTCGACCAGGCGAACACGAAGAGCAGGGGCAACAGCCACAGGCCACTGGCGCGATGCAGGTCGAGGTTCAGGCGATACGCGTTGGCGCCGCGCTTGATCAGCCAGGACGGTTTCCAGCGTGCCCAGAAGTTCTTGAGTGTAATCGGGAGCGTCAGGTAGGTCGCGAAGAAGCAGTCGATCGTCCACAGCAAGGCCACGAGGCCCAGCAGCATGCGCCCGACGGCGCCGGGAATGAGACCGAACACGTCCAGCGCGAGGCGATCGTGGAGGGAGCTGATGAACTGGTGGGCTCCATCGAGCCCGTCGGTAAACGAGACGGACGTACTGCGCCGACCGAGCTTCTGCCCGGTCCACGGATCGAGGTACACCAGGAACGGTGGGAACGCCAACAGCTTGTTGATGTCGAGTTTCTGTCCCTTCTGGGCCGGCGGGTCCGGTAGCGGAGGAAGGACGATGACCCGCGCGCGGCCCGGCTCGAGCTCCACACCGGCAATCCATCCGTTCGGTGGGACGTCGCCTTGGGCACATTCGGCCAGGGTCGCGAGGTCGAGCGTCGGCACGCCCGGCTGCGGCGCGGCGTACCACTGCGGCGAAATGAGGCGATCCAGTTCCTCGTCGAAGACCTTGATGCTGCCGGTCACGCCGACGACGATGAGGAACAGCGCCAGCGCCAGACCGACATACCGGTGCCAGAGGAGAACGATCTGACGGAACATCTTCATGTGTGCGACTCCAGAAGGCAGGCGCGGGCTAGAACTGCAGGCGAATGGCCAGCTGGCC
>JBEBGB010000966.1:0-1920 GCA_040081675.1 Vicinamibacterales bacterium | reverse complement strand
CGGCTCCAGGCATCGCAGAATGGAGCCGCAGGTTACTGGGGAGACTGTCACCCATCAGGGGTGACTAAAGTGTGACCAATCAGGGGTGACTGTACCGGGACGCGGCCTAACACGGGTTTGGAGCTGACGCTTCGGTAGACTGGTGGGTCCGCACAGCTCGGCTTGCACCTCGCTGCGCGGTGCGGCCATGTTGCTCGCGCAGCTCAAACCCAAGTCGTTAGGCGGCGACCCACCTCACTCGATATGGCCGAACTCTCCATTGTGCGGTATGAGCCCGACAAGGGTGCGGCCTTCGGTCATCCCATTCGCCCAGCCGCACTGCCCAAGGCGCTGAGCGCTATACAGTCGTTCCTCGACTTGTTCGCCGATTCCGCCACTCCGAGCAGCGTGCGTCTCGTAGCGTACCAAGCGACGGACTGGGACGACCCGAAGGTCATTGCGCCCCTTCTCGATGCCGTCACTCGTCGCTTCGGTCCACCAGCATCAACGACGGGTGGTGGCATGAATATCTCAACCGGCATCCCTATGGCCGGAGGGTATATCGAGTGGCGCGGCGACGAAAAGCGATGGTCCGAGTTTGCTCAGTTTGTCATCAACGGCGCTCCGTGGCCGAAGACGACGCTGGGCCCGATCTCTGCTCGGGCAAGTTTTCGTTTCCAGTGGAAGGCCGAGCTCACTTCAGCCGACCGTCATGTCTCCTGGTGCGATCTGAAGAACGAAATGGACGTGAGCATCGAGCGTGCCTCCTTCGTTCAGCCGCGCTTCTGGTTCCCGTTCGAGCCCGGCTCGTCGGAGTTGGTGGACCTTGTACGTCGCGTAGCTGCAGGCGCACCGTTTCGAATGTCTGCTAGACACTTCAGAGCCGCGACGCCCAAAAAGGATGGTCACGGTTACGTTCTTCGGCGATTCGATGCAGCGTCGCTGTTCGCCGCCTAACAGAGGTTTGGAGCTGACGCTTCGGTTGGCTTATCCGCAAGAGGCGTTCGCCTTGCAGCTCACGCCTCTCGGTCACCATTTTGGCTCGCGCAGCTCAAACCCAAGTCGTTAGAAAGCTTCGCAGGGTGCTGGGCGCCGCTTACCCGAGGCGTGGATCTCGGGCCTACAGTTCGAGAACCATACGGACTCCGGCCTCGACCAGTGCGAGCGTCTTCGGCGGGAGTCGCCCGACCTTCGACGCGAGATACTCCTTATCCACGGTCACCATCTGCGTAACATTCGCGACGGAGTCTTTGGGCAGACCCACAACCTTGGCCGTGAGAAGCACGTTTCCGGGCGCGTCGAGGAGCCGAAGGTTCGACGAGACTACGATGCCGACGACCGTCTGGAGTCGACTCTCATTGAACGAATCTGCTTGAAGGATCAGCAGGGGGTGACGGTACCCAGGCTCGGACCCGCGGGGCTCCTCAAGGTCGGCCCACCACACCTCGCCGCGACGAACTACCAATCGGATTTCCCAACGGTTCGGGCCTGCGCCTTTCTCAGCCTGGGAGCGAGACCGCTCCGTTCTCCACCGTACACCTCGTTCAGCTTGGCCGTGACATCGGCTGCCCGGTGTTTGGCCAGGTATTCGGCAACTGCATTGGCGTAGAGCTCGCTCCGCGAGATCCCCAACTCCTGGGCGACCTCATCGGCCGACTCGAACACTTCGTCTGGTATCGATATGGCAGTCTTCATGACGGCATTATACTACGGTATGACTCCGGTGGGAAGCTTTCTAACAAAGGTTTGCTGCTGACACTTCGGTCAGCGTATGTGGCCCGCATCGCTCGGCTTGCACCTCGCGACGCGGTACGACCATGTTGCTCGTGCAGCAGAAACCCAAGTCGTTAGCGTGCACGGGCTCATGGCCGCCGGCGCCCGGAATGACACTGTCGTACCTGTAGGCTCACCTTAGACGCGCCGAGGTCCGAAGATGCCACG
>JBEBGB010000015.1:0-26685 GCA_040081675.1 Vicinamibacterales bacterium | reverse complement strand
AGTCCACCTTCGCCCCGCGGGCTACGGTGGACATCCTTCGCGCGAAGGGTGGCTCGCCATCCGAAGCTCGCTCGCGTGCAGGCGAGCGAAGGATGGTGGCCCAGATTTGTCCCAGATGGAACCCACTGACCAGCTGGATGCGCCAGATCGAGGATTTCCAGAAAGCCGCGTGAGGCGGTCTGCTAAACGGAAATCCTCCTCTCGGACATCTTCGATTGTCCTCGTAAGTCCTTCCGATAGATTCACTTCTTCGATCCGACCGGTTGGCTGGTGCTGGCTCCTAAGGGCTAATTTGGGAGCTCACAGGGAGAATTTCAGGGACAGCCGTCGCCAGAGTGGGCCGTGTTGACCGCGCTCAACTGCCTTGGTTGTTGAAGTACCTCAGAACGAGAACTGAATACCGATGCGCGCGGATCTCGGCAGGGCGGGATGCGTATGGATGTCTTCGACCCCATCCGCAGGCTCGCCAAGCAGACGGGATGCGTAGAAGTAGTCGATGTCTGAAACCTCGGCGTCGAAGAGGTTGAAAGCCTCCAACACGAGGCGGGCGTTGTTCGAGAGGCGATAGCCCACCTCGCCGTTCCAGATCGTCGTGCTCTTTGAGTTGACACTCCCGTCCTCAATAAGCGGGCGCGGACCGAAATGACGTACGCGCAGGCTGCCAAAGATGGCCTCCCGCGCCTCGATCGTCACGCCGGCCGAAATCACGCGGTCCAGGGCGCCCGGGATCTGCGTTCCTGCGGGATCGTCATCCGTAAACCGAGCGTTTGTGAACGCCAGATCGGCGTCGACCGTCATCCACGGCGCCAGCCGAGCGTAGTTGGTCCATTCGATCCCGACGCGCCGGCTCGGGCGACCGGGTTCTGTCGTCCCGGCGTCACCGACGAACAGCAGTTCTGAGTCGATGCCCAAGTACCACAGAGCTACGGTTGACTGCAGACCGCGAACGCGAACCGTTCTCAGCCCGATTTCCGCACCCTTCGCCCGAACGAGCGGCGTCACGCGATCGGCAGGCTCGCCACTCACCGGATCTACGGTAATGGCGGCACCGCGTGCATCGTTGCTGTGAAAGCCGGTACCGGCGTTCACGTAGACCTCAGTCCCGTTCCATGGACCGAAGATCGCGCCCACCTTGGGACTCACCAACCCATCTGAGCCATCTCCGGAATTCAGCGGGTTGTCCGATGTGACCGAAAACTGGTACCGATCCGCACGGAGCCCGAACGTCGTGCGAAACGTCCGCGTCCACTCGATTTCGCTCTGGGCATAGACGGCGGCCATCGTCTGTCCGACTTCATCCTCGCGCGTGGTCGACAGTCGCTGCCGTCCGGCCGTACGATATAAGCCGACGGGATCAAGCCGATCACGTCGTAGCTGAACGCCAATCGCGCTCTCGGTGTGCCGCTCGAAGAAGTGGCCAAGGCGACGGTAGGTGACCCGGCCCCCGGCGGCCACGCGGCGCTCAGCCTGCTCAAACTGATCGCCGTTGTCCGGATCGTCAAGGAAGTACGTGAAATTCGAGAACAGGTTGAGGCTATTGTGAAGCACAAAGCCAGTCGCGCGCAGCGATGAGGGACCATTCGATCGCTGATATTCGGCAGCCAGGCTTTGACGATTTGCTTTTCCGCCGTCGCTCTCGTCGATGAGGCCGAACCGGGGAATGAGACCTTCGTTTATGGCGCGTTCTGGAACCTGGTCGGTCGAATCCCAGTCGGCCCAGTAGCCCATGCCGGTCAGCGAGAATCCGTTGCGATTGTCGCCACGGCTGTACCGCAGGACGCCGTTGATCTTGCGATAGTCGTCCGGCTGCACCCATGGCCCGTCGTTGTGATTCACCTCGAGCGCACCAAGCAGATACCCGCCACCGACGCGCGGTGAAGCGGCACCAAAGAGACGTCCCCATCCGTCGTTTCCTGCACTGACGCGGACGATAGGGCGCTCGAGCTGATTCACGTAGTTGATGTTGGCGGCACCCGCGGCTGAGAAATCCCCCTCGTCCGCAAAGTACGGTCCTTTCTTGAACTGCACCCCGCTCACGAGCTCGGGGATCAGAAAGCTGACGTCCGAATAGCCGTGCGCGTGCGCACCCGTCGGCGTATTGACGGGCACACCTGCGACGGTCGTCGAGAAGTCAGTTCCGTGATCCAGGTTGAAGCCGCGCAGGTAGTATTGATTCGCCTTGCCCTCGCCACTGTGCTGGCTGACGACGAGGCCGGGTACGGTTTCGAGGACTTCGCCAGCGCGCATGATCGGACGCTCGTCGAGCTGCGCAGCTGTGACGGCGCCTTGACTGGCCGCCGACGCGATGCCGACAAGGTTGGCCGCAGGGTCCTCGACATCCGCGACGTTGCGAAACGTTCCAGTACCCGTCACGATAACATCAGCACTGAGCGAGAGCGTGAGCACGACGTCGGCGTTTACCGACGCGCCGTTCGCCACGCTGACAGACCGTCGCAAGACACTAAAGTTCAGGAGGCGGAAGGTCAGTTCGGCACTGCCCGCCGGCACCGCGTCAAAACGATAGGCGCCGGTGTCGTCCGTCACCGAGGTCAGTTCGCGTGAATTGACCACGAGATCGATCGCCACACCTGGGAGCGCGGCGCCCGTCTGATCGAGGACGCGGCCACTGACGCGACCAGGCACTTGCGCGTGAACGTTAACGCGAATGCAAAAGACGAGGACAGAAAGAATCGTTGGTATCCTGAGGCTCATCGTGAGTCGTGGACCAGCAGTTGAGTCTAGATGAGCAACGCGCCATCTGAGGTGCGGCATGATGTCGCATGGCTTCAGCCGGTGCGCTGGGCGACGTGCGTCGTGTTGTGGACGCTGCTCGGCGTCCTGTGGCTGTTCCCGCACCTTGATCTCTCTCTACGTGAGGTCAGCTGGCTCGGATTGGGTGCGGCAATTTGTCGCACCGTCGTCGCGCTCGCGTTCCAGAGTCGTCAGCACGCGCCGTCGGTGCTGCTTGGCGTGGCGTTCGCGGCCGATGCGATGCTGCTCACGGGATTGCTGGACATCACGGGCGGACCATTCAACCCGTTCATCGTGATGTTTGCTGTGTACATCTGGACTGGAGCCGTTGGCGTGTCGCCCGCCTGGGCGGTCGTCGTCGGTCTGGCATCTGCCGCAGGCTTCGGCTGGCTCGTGATTGATCATCTGCGCGCTGAATTGCTCGAACACCATCGACTGAACGACTTCCCGACGCATCTCTTCACGATGTGGTTCTCAGGCGCAGGGATTGCGGAACTCGTCGCGCAGTACGTGACCCGCGCGCGGACGGTCCTCTGGCATCGACAGGCGCAACTCGACGAAGCGCGGGAACGGGCCGTGCGAAGCGAGCGGTTGGCGTCATTGACAACTCTCGCAGCGGGCGCAGCCCATGAGCTGTCCACGCCACTCGCGACTATCGCGGTCGCCACCGGTGAGCTCGAGCGCAATGCCGCCCGAGTGACCGAGCCATCCGCTGTTGGAACGGCGCTGAGGGACGACGCGAGTTTGATTCGGGCGGAACTGGATCGTTGCCAGTCGATTCTTGACAGCATGAGCGGCCGCGCTGGCGCTGGCCTTCCCACCACCCTCGAGCCGATGACGCCGTCCGCAATCGCGCATCTCGTGCAGGAGCGATTGACCAGTGCTCGGCGTCAGCGGCTCGCGATCGACATCGAGCCTGCGACACCCAATCCGGCCGCCACCGGAGCCGAGATGGTGCAGGCGATTTCGTCTCTGCTGAGGAATGCATTCGATGCCAGTGGAGATGCCGACGGCGTGGCCCTTCGCTTCGGTATTCGTGGTGCGATGGTGCGGGTTGAAGTGCAGGATCGAGGCACCGGGATGTCACCCGACGCGAGACGTCGCGCTGGTGAGCCGTTTTACACGACGAAGGAACCAGGTCGAGGGCTGGGCCTTGGTCTATTCCTGGTTCGAACGTTTGCGGAACGCTCGGGTGGTAGCCTTGAGTTCGAAGGGACCGAGGGCACCACGGCCATCCTCGAGGTTCCTGGGTTGGCGAGCGAGGCGCCACTGCTGACATGACCGATGGACGCTCACTGTTGATCGTCGACGATGACACCGCGTTCCGCGAACGGTTGGTTCGCGCGATGCGCGACCGCGGGTACGAGGCTGCGGGCGTTGCCGACTACCCGTCAGCGATCGATGCCGCCCGCGAGGACAGTCCTGAACTCGCGCTCGTCGATCTCCGACTGGTTGGGGAGTCCGGCTTGTCGGTGGTGCGGGATCTCAAAGCGCTCGATTCGTCCACCGTGGTCGTCGTGCTGACCGGCTACGGCAGCATTGCGACAGCGGTGGAAAGCATGAAGCTCGGCGCCGCCAGCTACCTGACGAAGCCCGCAAACGCCGATCAGATCGTTGCGGCATTCGACGGAACGCAGCCGGCCGACGAAGCCCAGGCCCCATCGCTCGCTCGCGTCGAATGGGAGCACATCCACCGGATTCTCACGGACTGTGCGGGAAACGTCTCGCAGGCAGCTCGCGTGTTGGGAATCCATCGGCGATCGCTGCAGCGTAAACTGGCAAAACGCCCTGTGTCCCGCTGAGACGACTCTGGTTGCCTCGCTGCTACACGGGCTAAGATCGTGATCTCGTTGGTGGTGGAGTCCACCTGAACCGCCGACCCGACCGGACGGCCAATGACTCCTACGGGCATGCGCCGTAGGAGTACCTGCCTCGCGCGGCCCAAAATCTTCATCCGGTTGGTGAATGGAGTGTCCATGTACGCGTGGATCGCGGTCGCCGTTGGCGGTGCGCTCGGCTCAGTTGCCCGCCATGGTGTGAACAGGCTCGTGCATCACGAATGGCCGCTGTTGCAATTTCCCCTCGCAACCGCACTGGTCAATGTCGTGGGCTGTTGCGCGATCGGGGTGTTGGCAGGCTTAGTCGCGACTGGCCGTCTGCCGATGCGAACGCAGTGGCGCGAGTTCGTCTTCGTCGGCATCCTCGGCGGATTCACGACGTTTTCGACGTTTGGTCTCGACACGATCACGCTCGTTCGCTCCGGTGATATCTCGCAGGCATTACTGAACGTCGTGGTGCACGTCGTGTGTGGGCTCACAGCCCTACATGTCGGCCTCGTCGCCGTCGAGCGGTTCGGCGTCGTTGTTCGTTGACAGAGAAAGCGATGCCCGGGATGTGACGCCTACGTTCGCACGAACGTGACGCGTGCCGACGTCTGCACGATGAGACGGACGGCCCGCCCCGTCAGGCGCGTTTACGCATGCGGTCGAGGTGACGTGGCCATAGCAGTATGACCCACGAGCAGCACCTACCGGTGTCGCATCGACTGTTTTCTAGGGCCGTCCCCTCGCAGCCGCGCCCACGATCACCAGGGCACTAGTCCAGTTGGTCCAGCTCATCTTGAAGCCGGCCCTCCATTCCGAGATCCTCCTGCTGACTAGCATCGACAGATTGGCGACTCGGACCGTTGCGCTTGGTCGCCCTGCGGACGGCGACGACAAGAACCGAGAACGCTGCGAGTCCCAATACTAGCGGCCCCATCCATACGACGAGACCGACGCCCTCGAACGGGGGGACCGTGCGAATACTGGGCCCGAACCGCATGACCATATCGTCTTCGACTGTGGCCGCCGACTCGCCCGTTTGTAGCCGGCGTAGAATCTCGGCGCGAAGGTCCCGAGCACCCTCCGATCGACAGTCCGCCAGCAACAATCCCGGGCAATAGGGACTCATGAGCTGATGTGTCAACACGCTCGCTTGCTGTTCGGCGGACTGCGCGAACGCGATAGGCGCGCCCGTGATTGCGACCGTAGCGAGTATCCATATGGCCAACGCTCGCGTGCGGAGCATGATCGCCCCCTGTTCTCATGAAAACGCTTGGCTCATGTGACATCCGCGAGGAGCGCGCGGATGCCGTGCACGATCTCGTCTACTGACGCGTCGTAATCGAATCGAATACGCACGCGGCCCTTCGTGTCGAGCGCGTAAACCCAGGTGGTGTGTGCCACGGTGTATTTGGCGGCTGAGTCTGGGGTCGGAACGACTTCGTACGATGCGCCGTACTGGTTGACGACCTTGTCGATGTCGGCCTTCGTGCCGGTCAAGCCGATGGCATCCAGCGCGAAGTTCTGCAGATCCGCCTTAAGCACCGCTGGTGAGTCACGGTCCGGATCGACGGAGACGTAGAGTGTCTTGATCTGTGCTCGATCGTCCCCGAGCCGCCTCGAGACGGTGGCGAGCTTCGAGAGCGTCGTCGGACAAGCATCGGGACATGAGCTGTACCCGAAGAAGATCAGGACGACCTTGCCTCGAAGTGAGGAGAGCTCGAAGGCCTTGTTGTTGTGATCGGTGAGGCCGAAGTCCCCGCCCATCGGCAGAACGGGAAGAGAATCGGCAGCCGGTTTCGTCGTGCACGCCACCATCACCAAGGTGCATGCAACGAGGACGGGCGGCCATGCCGCCCGTCCCATGTTGCGGGGTGTCATTTCATCCCCTCCTGCTTGCGAACCGCAGCCGTCACCGACACCGTCGTCGCGTCGTCGAACGTGAGCGTCAGGCCGACGGTGTCGCCGGCCTTCGGGGTTCGCTTGAGACCGAACAACATCACGTGGAGGCCGCCTGGCTTGAGTTCAACCTTGCCTCCGGCCGGAACATCGATCTGCTTCACCTGTGACATTCGCATCATGGCGCCCACCATCTTCATTTCGTGCAGCTCGACCTTGTCTGCCACGTCCGCGGTGGCGCTCACGATCGCGCGGGTCGCCGCACCGCTGTTCTCGACGACGGCAAAAGCCGCTGTGTCTTTCCGGTCGCCGACTGGTTCCCGGACCCACGCGTCACGCACGGTGACCGCACCCTGGGCAAGCACTGTTGAGGGTGGCCCCAGTCGGCTAGCGACTGCGAGCGAACTGGCGCACACCGCGAGCAGGACGAAGACGTTCCGATTCATGGCTGATTCCTTTCTGTTGCCGTCGTGTTACGAAGCGAGATCACATGGAGCGCGAGCGACCGTCGCTCCCACTCGGATAGATGGTCGAACTGCGGCATCACCTGGCTGTGGTGGCGCTCGTGGGCGGCCACGCCATTTCCTCGGGGAACGCCCGTCACCCCGGTGGCAATCGTTTCCGCGATGGAGGTGATGTCAGTCCCTTGCTTGAACGCGGAGGCGTCGCGGAAATCGCGCGGCCTCGTCTCAAGCGTCCTACCGACGGGTCCGTCCCCGTGCCCGTTTGGACCATGGCAGCTCGCGCACCCGTTCTGGGCGTAGAGATCCCTTCCCGCCTCAGCTGAGGGCTCTGGTGCCCGGCTGCACGCAGCCAGCGCGCTGACACCCACGACCCAGACGGCAAGGGCGACCGGAACGGTCGCGGTCATCGGCGGCCCACGTTGGCGCGCAGGCGGACGTACGCTGTCCGAGGTTCGCCGGGATAGAGCGCATTGTTGTTGTTGCCCGTGTAGTACGTCTGATCGAACAGGTTTTGCACGAAGAACTCGGCTCTGAGCTCGCGGGCGATCTGCCAGCCCACCGACGCATCCACGGTCCCGTACCTGGGCAACTCGTAGGTGTTGCTGATCGTGCCGAAACGGCGGCCGACGAAGTTGGCGCCCACACCGGCGACGACGTCCGAGTGCAGCTGGAAATGGCCCCAGACGTTGGCCTGCACCCGAGCGATGTTTCCGAGGCGGTTACCCACGTCGCCGTCGTTGCTCTCGGTAATGGTCGCGTCGATGACCGCGAGGCCCCCCGTCAGAAAGACACGGTTGGACGCCTGCCAGGATGTGTCGGCCTCCACGCCGCGCGAGCGCTGTTCGCCAATCTGTAGGGCAAAGTCGGGGTTGTTCGGATCGCCCGTCGTCGCGTTCTCGAAGAGGATGTTGAAGAAGGCGACGCTCCCCGACAGGCGTCCAGATTGGTGCTTGACCCCGACTTCAACCTGCCGGCTTCGTTCCGGCTCGAACGGCGTGCCGTCCGCCGACGTGGCGCCGCCGATGTTGTCGACCGAGAGTCCCGTGCTGGCGCCCGCGAACAGCGACACGGTCGGGTTGATCCGATAGGACGCGCCAACCTGATAGCTGTTCCCGCCGTGGTTCTGATCCGGCGTCAGGAATCCGCCGAATTCACTGTCGATGTTCACCTGCGTCCGGCGGATGCCAGCGAGCACGCTGATCTTGTTCCAGGTGATCAGGTCCTGGACGTACGGCTCGTAGGTGTCGATGTCGCCGCTGAAGCTGACCTTCGCGGCACCGGGCGTGGGCGGGGCCGAGAGGTAGCTGGGGTTCAGGGCGTTGATGGGTGGCGCCGACGCGTAGTTGAACCAGTCGCCCAGGTAGCTGTGGCGATCGATCTCATACCCCGCAATCAATTGGTGCGTCGTGGACCCCCAGTCGGCTTTGCCTTTCACTTCGAGCTGGAATGCATGGGTCTTGTCCCGCTCGTGGAAGTCGTACCGTCCAGTTCGCTGGATCAACGAGGGATTGCTGGCGAGGGGCGCCCGCAACTGCATCTGCTGCTGATCAACGTTGAACGTGAAGTGCTGATACCGCGGGCTGAGCGTCCAACCCCGCCCCAGATCGATGTCGGCCCAAGCCTGGCTGAGAGGCGACCACGTCTTCAGGTAGTCCACATTGTTGGGCTCGCCGAGATACGTCTCGCGCGTGACCTCTCCCGCGCCATTCGGGATCACCGTGCCCGTGGGAGGAAGGCCGGGGTGAGGCAGCGTGTTCCGCTGCTGATACTCGACGTTCAGAAATGCGCGGACGCGCGTCTGCTTGTCCCACGATGCGGCGAACGCGACATTGTTGCGGTCCATCTTCTGGAAGTTCACGAACGTGTCCGAGCGTTCGATCTCACCGTTGAGACGCACCGATAATCCCGAGTCGCCGACTGGCCCGGTGACATCGCCGCCAACCGTGCGCATGGCGTACTGACCGAGCGATGTAAACGCACTCGCCGACAGTTGTTGGCCGGGCCGTTTCGTGACCACGTGCACGATGCCGCCCAAACCTTCCTTGCCGTACACCGCGCCGCCGGGGCCCTTGATGACTTCCACGCGATCCACATTCGCGAACGCCGACTGATCGACGTCCTCGAAGTAGAGCTGGCGGAATCCATTCCGCGTCACGGCTGCGTCCAGACCTCGGATGCGCCACGAGAAGCTCGTAAACGGTGCAAGCCGCGTATGGCCAGCCATCGCTGATGGCACCACCTTGAGCACGTCACCGAGATCTACGGCGCCCATGTCGTCAATGAGCGTGGAGACGATTTCCTGGCTGCTTTGGGGGACGACCAGACTGTCGGCCTCGAAGCGCGTGGCGGCCGTCGCGGTTGGCCGGCTGTAGGCGCCCGGTGCCGACACGCTGACGGTCTCGCGCAGCGAGGCGACGGTGAGCACGAACCGCAGAGGTACTGGTTCACGGTCAGCCGACAGGTCAATCGTCTGCCGCGATACGCTGAATAAGCGCTGTTCAACCTGCACGACGTACCGGCCTGGTCTCAGTCCGGGAACGGTGAAGTTCCCAGCGGCATCGGTCACGAGTCGCTGCAAGTCTTTCCCGCTGCCGTCAAGGACGGTGACGGTGGCGCCTGTGATCGCAGCCCCCGACGCGTCGACCACGGCACCAGACAGGGTGGGTGGCCTTTGCGCGGCGACGGGGTGCGCGAGGGCTATGAGGAAACCGATCACAATGAGGGCGAGGGCGGTACGCACAGAACGGACGTTCACCATTGAAGCGTTCACGAAGACACTCCTTCCTAGACGCGAGGCATCGACACAGGTCGACGCTCGACGCATTCACAAGCTGTTGTTGGACAGTGCGGAAGGGGTCAGGCTCGCGGGGGCGGCGTGGCGGGCGGGCGGCTCAGATCCTCGAGACCAGCAACGGCGAATCTCAGTGTCGCGAGGCGGTTCTCTGGACGCTGTAGTTCCGTAGCCGTCTCTGTCAGGCCTGGCTCAACTCTGGCGCTCGGTACTGCCGAGTGGTCCGAACCATGGTATCCCGTGCACCACTTGGCCGTCCCATCGTCTCGGTGTTCGGGAGGCGCAGGCTTCTTCGCGCCTTTGTGCATCGGGCACATGGCATTCGGCCCGTGTTCGCAGTCACACACGATGTCGTCACTCGTCAACGCCGACGCCAATTCTGTGCAGCACATCGCCACCGGCGGCAGGAGGATCGCCGCTGTCTGGCTGAGCAACGCCACGAAGGCGGCCCTCACGATGTGGGCACGAAGAAGCAACATATGCCTCAGGGATTCAGACTGTGCTCAGGGCAGGGCCATCCGAGCGCTCTTCACGGATCCGTCTCTCCACGCGACAATCAGCGCGCCGCCGGAACGAACCATCTGCGGTATTCCCGTCGATCGACCCGCCGGCGCATGCGCGACCAACGCCACAGGTCCTGCTCGCCCGTCGCGTCCCACGCGTCGCAGCCGAATCTCTCCGGCACCGCCAGCGATCGATTCCAGCCACGTCACGGCCGCGGCGCCGTCATCGAGCAGCACGATCGCTGGCCACCCGATCGGCTTGCCCCCATCGACGACCGCCGGAGAGCTGAAAGTGGCGCCGGCATCATCCGAGAAGGCGACTTTGACCATCGGCTTGTCATGGGCAGCCGTGAACCATGCCGCGGCGACACGGTTGGCCGACGCGGCGAGCACGGGGCCATTGGTGGGACACGCATTGATGACCCAGCCGTCGCGATGCACGGGTTCAGGTTCCGTCCAGCGCCCTTTTTCGAATCGCACGATGGAGATATCGCGGACCTCTCCGGGCTCGTGGTCACGGTAGGCAACCACAGGCCCGCGGGCCGTTTGCACAATCGATGTCGTGCAGCAGCTGCAGGTGTCCGTGTCGACGACTCGAACAGGCTGCGGCGTACCATCGGGCGTGAACCGCAGCACGTTTAACGTCATGGTGTGGTCGTGTCCATCCGTCGAGAGCGGGAGCTTCGGCGTCAGGTACACGGCCGAGAGCCCTTGGTTGTCTGGCAGGAAGGACACGAAGCCGGAGTACTCAGTCAAGTTGTCGGTACCAGCCGAGAATGTCTCTCGCCACGTCGCCCCGTGGTCTTTGGAGAACGCGACCCTGATGCCGTAGCCGTACACGCCCTGCTTTGTGCCGTTGTTGACCAGCCAATGCGCCGCGAGCACGCCGTTCGGCATGGCCACGACGGACGGCTTGTCAGCCCAGTTCACGAACCAATTGCTCCCGCGGGCGACGGTCCGAGGGGAGGACCACTGATTGCCCGTCAGCGTCGCAAAACGCAACGCATGCTCCTGGCCCACGGGCTCGATCCAACTCAGGTACGCCATGCCCTTCGAGTCGGCCGTGAGCGTGTACATGCCGCTGCCAACAGCAGCGGGGACCGGAATCGAGAGAGGCGTTCCCTCCGCCGCGTCGGTGCCGCCCAGCTGCAGATACAGCACCAGCACAATCACGCCCGCAGCAGCCGATAGCCAGTAGCGGAGTCGCATCGCTCGCTCCTTCAATTGCTGACAACGAGTTGTGACACGCGGACGGTGTGCGCGCCCTTCTCGTCGGCGGTCCACGTCGCAAGAACACCGTCAGCCTGCGCGAGCCACCGGGGCAGTCGGGACCGGGTTGGAGATGCACCCAACGCGACGGGTGTGCCGAGCGTGCCATCAGCGGTAACCCAGCGCGCCCAGGTCTGCCCCTTCTCCAGCCAGCCGACGACCGCGCTGCGGCCGTCACGCATCAGTGCGACAGTGACTTGCCCGTTCGGCGCTCCGGCATCGACAGGGATGGCAGGTGTGAAATGGTCGCCCGCGTCGGAGGAGAACGCGACGGAGACGCGGGGCTTGTTATTAGCAGCCGTCCACCACGCGACCACTAACTGCTCGTCGCGCGTGTCGACAGCGGGCCCGTTGTCCGGACAGGCATTGATGACCCAGTTGTCCGCATGCACGCGCCTCGGTGCGGTCCACTCTCCATGTTCAAGGCGAACGAGGTGTATGTCGCGGACTGTCCCCTGATCATCTCGAACATCGTGCGGTGCCACGCCGTCGGGCGTGACGCGATCGCGATAGACGACGACCGGTCCGCGCGCCGTTGCCGCTGCCGCAGTAGGACAGCATTCGCACGTGATCGGATCTATGAACTGATCGGACGCCACATGGCCATTGGCGTCAATGATCGTGGCGCGCAGCCCGATCGCCCCCAGCCACTCGGCACCCTTCGCATTCGGCGATGGCGGCGGCACGAATCGTTGCTGCTGGGCGTCGAGCCACACCAAGCCGATGCCAGCAGGCACCGGGAACGCTGAGATGAACCCATGCTGCCCGGCCGTACCGTCGCGATGCGGCGTGATGGGTGTGGACCACGAGCGGCCCTCGTCCGTGGAGCGCGCCACCTGAATGGCGGTGGCATATGGGTCGCCTGTCCGGCGGTCCGCATGTTGCCAATACGCAAGGAGCGCCCCGCCCGGCATCTCCGCGAGTCCCGGCAGGTCGGCTGAGAACATGATCAGGTCTGGGCTGTCGGCGATTGTGCGCGTGCCAGACCAGACGTTGTGGTGTCTGCTGGCCATGCGAAACGCGTAGCCGCTGTCGGCCCGCGGCTCGAGCCAACTCATAACGACACCGTACGTCGTGCCGTACACTTGCGGCACGATGCTGCCCTGCGGCGCCGGTGACGGCGAGTGTTCGATTGTGAGTGTCGGCGTTGCGTTCGAGCAACCACCTACGGCAAGAGCAACGCAGCAGGCACCGGCCACGCGAGTGGCGCGAGCAAGAACGGGCGGCTGAATGACTCGCATCGAATCTCCTTCTCAGAACGTGATTCGCAACCCGCCCGATATTTGCCGGGGTGGTCCAAGCGATTCACCGAACCCCCGTGCGCACACGTACAGACGATGTCCGCTGCGCTGTCCCCGGTCATGAGCAAAAGAGTCGTCGTGCCCGCGACCACAGACACGTGGAGGAACAGCCACGCGATTGCTAAAGGGACGAGGACGTCGGACCTTAGACACGCTCGGACTCAATTCAGCAACTGGCGCAGGGCCGGCAGACGACGCACCAGGATCCAATCGAGAATGGCAACCGCGACAAGCGTCGCGCCAGCCAGCGGGAAGAGCACGCTGAGGATCACGGCCGTTGCCCACGTCACCAGTGGCACGCGCCCTGAATCAGGACGCGGGGGCGCAGCCAGCCGCCATCCCCGCGCCGGGCGACGCAACCACCACATCACGAGACCACTCAGGCTCAGCGTGATGACCGACAGACACACCAGGCTCGCGCCGATCAGATTCCACCATCCGAGCGAACCCATGTGAAGCGGGATTCCGGCGGCCATCGCTCTGGCCATCGGGCTGTATTCGTTCCAGCCGGCACGGCCAACGACAGCCCCCGTGTGCTGATCCACATGCACGGTGAGTTCCCGGGTGGGATCGGTGATGTCCTTATTCATAGCGGTCTGGGCGACGGTCCAGACGCCATCCAGCCCGTTTGGCACACCCACCCAGAATCGTTGACCGATTCCTTCGCGCTGAGCCACAGCGATTGCGCCATCGAGCGTGATGCGGCCGTGGCCGGCGTGCAACGATGACGATGGTAGCGGTGCCTGCTCCAGATTCCATGGCACGACCTTGCTGGATCCGGCGTTGAGCGCTTCGTGGGTGTGTGGCGGCGCCTCGCCCGGCGCAGCCGTCGCGGCCCCCAGCGTGCTCCACGCCTGCACGAACTGCCCTCCCCACACATCGGTCCACGCGAGACCAGAGATGAGGTAGTACGCCAGCACGGGCGCCAGGATTGCGCCCGTCGTCCTGTGCACGTCGCGCCACGCGAGTCGGCGCGTGCCGCCGGTCGTTCTGAACGACTGCCGGAGCGGAGTGCCCTTGGGGAACCAGAGGTACACGCCGGACACGATAAGCAGAATGCCGAGACTGGCGGCAATCTCAATCAATCGATCGCCCCACGCGCCCACTAGCAGTGTCCCGTGAACCAGCTTCGCCACCACACCGATGCGATGGGCATCGTCCAGAATCCCCCGCACGAGCCCCGTGCTTGCATCGACGAAGACGGTGTGCGGGCGATCGTCGATCGTGATCGACACGCGCGTGGCTTCTCCACTGTCGCGTCCGGGTTGATAGCGCACAAGCGTCGCATTGGGAAACGACAATCGCGCGGCGTCGAGCCTTGCCTGGTGGGAGATGGTGCTTCCGCCAGACGTGTTGGTCAGCACAGTCCCGAGCTGCCAGCGGTCGATCGGACCTTCCGCTAGCATGACGAGGCCCGTGAACGCCAGAAGCATCAGGAACGGCGCAACGTAAATGCCCGCATAGAAGTGCCAGCGCCATACGGCCGCGTACAGCGCCTTTCGTGCCTCCGCATCATTCGTCATCGGCTTGCCTCAAAGGCCAGACGTGCCCGCCAGGCCGCTCGCCCTGCGAACAATCCGACCGGCAATTGCAGCACGCCCGACAGCTCGAAGACCCAGTCGCCGGGTGGTTCGTATAGAGATCGCGGAAACAATCGTCCGAAGACGGATGACGGCAGATGCGCAGCGGCCAGATTCTTTAGACCGTGGTCGTAGCCACCTTCGTAGAGGCCGAGCCACAACACACAGATGGTCATCGCAAGGACGACGAAGGCGGTCATTGCGATGCGGCCGGTCCTTTCGTGTGACCGCAGAAGGGCAACCAAGAAACACAGGCCGAATATCACGCCCGCCCACGTGGCGATATGCGCCACGTGAGCGCGCCATGGCGTGTCAAATCGGCGTGCGCCGTACAGGTGATGAGCGCTGGTGAGCACGAGCGTTGCGAGCACGGCCACTCCCGCCCGATACAACGACGCCGATGTGTCATGGCGAGGGAAGTCGAACATGTCTTACTGTCCCTCGGCACGTGACCGATGATTGCGCATCGTGTGGCTCCAGTCGTCTCTCAGCTAGAAGGAGAACCGCAGTCCGGTATAGGCGGACAGCGGCGCGCCTGGATACAGCACACGCGCATCTGGAGTGGCGACGTTCAGCACGCTGAGCGTTGCGATGTAGTCTGTGTCGAAGAGGTTCCGCAGTTCTCCAAACACTTCCCAGCGTCGTCCGTTGAAACCGGCGCGCAGCCCCATCAACCCGTAGCGAGCGACGGTGTAAGAGTTGGCGAAGTCCGCATAGCGCTGGCCGATGAAGTCGAACGTGGGGCCGGCATAGATGCCGCTGGCGTGTCTGTACAGGACCTCTCCACGCGCGGCATACCTGGGTGCGGCGGGCAGGCGATTCGTGCCGTACACAGGATCGTCGGCGAAGTGGAATCGATTGAGCGTCACGCTGACCTGCGGATCGATACGGTGCCTGTCGCCGAGACTGAAACTGCTGCCTACGAGCGCTTCAACCCCGGCGTGAGTGGTCTTGTCGATGTTAGTTACCAGGCTGTTGCCTGGCGCATTGGGGTCGTCTAGCGAAAGGATTTCATTGCTGATGCGTGCGTAATACGCGGCAATGTCCCATGTCACGCGCAGGCCCTGCGCTTGCCCCGTCCTGGAGCGCCAGCCGACTTCGGCCACGGTGCCCGTCATGGGATCGAGCGTGGTGTTGCCGCCGCGCACGTCGTCGATCATCTGAAACGTCGTCGGCGCTTCAAACAGCCGGCTAACGTTGCCGTACACCTCACCCGCGTCGTTCAGCGAGGCAATGACTCCCGCTCGTGGATTGACGGTCGTGTAGCGAGCGTCGGGGTTCGTGACGGCCGCGGTAATCGCGTTGGCCACGAGCACGTCGCGCCCCGCGCTGACGATTTGGGCGCCGAACACGGTGGTCCATCGGTCGGAGACGCGCCAGCGATCCATTGCGAACGCCTCGACGCTGTCGGAATCGCTGTTGTAGGATTCGGCGAGTCCGTTCGGCTGTCCGTGGAGGTTGCGATAATTGCCGCCGTCGACTGACCCTTTGCCGAAGTTGAGCCCGGCCAGCAGATCGTGGGCTCCCACGCGCCGGTCGTAGCGCACCATGGCACCGAGATCGCGATGGTCCGTCTGGATCAGCAGGCTGAATACCTCCACCGGTGGATTCGGCCCCGCACCGTCGAAATCCACGAAAATCTGGCTGACGATGGGATGAAACAGCGACTGTCCTTCGTACGACAGACCGGCCGATAGCGACCCGTTGGTGCCGAACGACTTGGTCATCTTGGCCGCGAAGCGCCCGGTCTTGACTTGCTTTCCATAGCCGCCGTCAAGCGCAGCGGCGCTCGCCTGATCGGGATCGGCCTCCACTTCGGCGCGGGTGAGGGCGCCGGGCAGTCGCAGGTCGTTGTTGACGTAGGTTCCAAACAGTTGCACGTTGGTCGTCGTCGAGGGATGCCAGCCGGCGTTGGCATACAGGCCGAAGCGTTCCTGGCCGCTGTGCTCTCGATAGCCATCAAACTGCCGACCTTCGACGGTCAGGAGTCCATCCACTTTGTTGTGCACACCTCCCAGAGTGACGCGGCCGTTGAGCGAACCGAAACTGCCGCCATCGAAGGCGGCTGACAAGGGCGCACTGTTGCGGGCCGTGGGCGATGTGAAATCGATGGCGCCCCCCAGCGTGCTTGCGCCGTAGGTCAGTGCGTTCGCCCCGCGAGCGACGCTGGCGAAGCGTGCGGTCAAGGGATCGATGACGCGATTGTGGTTGTTGCCGTCGGCAGTCGTGACTGGCAAACCGTCCTGGAGCAGCTTGACGCCGTTCTTGTCGTAGTCGACCGCGTCAAGGTTGGAGCCGCGGCTCGAGAAGAACAGTTCGTCGTTCCCATAGGCGCTTTCCGCGAACACGCCTGGGACGAAGCGCAACATGTCCGCGAGGTTGGCGACGTGGCGCTGATAAAGCTCTGCGCCCTCCACCACGGTGACACCACCCGGCGTCAGCGCGCGCTGCGTTTCAACCTCGGCCTTCACCCGCTCTGCCGTAACCATGACGCTCTCTTCCAACGTTTGCACATCCAACCGAAAGTCTGCGACTGCAGCAGGTCCCGAGCCCCCGATACTCACTTGCCGTTCGGCGGGCTGGAAACCTGGCGCGGTGACCCGGACGATGTATGCACCAGGCTGAGGATTGTCGAGCCGATATCGTCCTTCGCGGTCGGTGACGACCGAACGAATCACGACGAGGCCGCCCACAAGTTCGACCTTCGCGCCTCCGACGGAAGCCCCGGTCTGGTCCAAGACGAGTCCGCTGACAGCCGCGGTTTGCTGAGCTGCGTTCAGGGCGGATGCTCCCACCGCGAACAGGGCAATCGCGAAGACAACGAAGCGATAAGAAAACGATGACATGCAGCTTCCCCTTCTCCTGAGTCCGTATGGCTCTGACCGAGGCGATCGACGCCGGCCACCGCGAGCTCGTCTCACGAGTACGGTCTTGGGCCGATGCGAATCCGCCTTCACGACGACGCGCCCATTCGCGCAACAGCAGTCGTGAGCTGGTTACACGGCTGGCGCTCTTGCGCCAGATCTGTGCGGTGGATGCGAGACGGGTCGGAGGTTAGCTGCGAGGCGGAGGAGCGTCGGGAGGAGCGGTCCAGTCCAAAGGCAGCGAGGCGTCGTAGCCCTTGGGAAGCGGTGCGGAGATCACCGCGACGATATCGACAGTGGCGACCGGCAGCGTGAGCGGCCCGAGCATCGAGAGCAGGGCCATGCCCAGGTCATTCTGGGTGCTCTGTAAGCGACACCGTGCCGAGTCGGCCGGTTTCCCATGCATCGGGCACGCACCATGGTCGGCCCCATGCGCACACGTGCAGATGATGTCCGCTCCTGAAGCGCCGCTTGTGAGCAGAAGGGCGGTCGTTCCAGCGACGACGGACACGTGGACGAACAGCCACGCGAGCGCCACTGGGACGAGCAGACATCGGATCTTCGACACGGGTGTCGATCAGCTTAGTGCCGGCAGCAGGGGAGGTCAAGTTGGGGATTGTCTCCTTTGCGACAGGTTGTCGCGGCCCTACGGTGGTCATCATTACCACGGATCGAGTATCGAGAACTGCCCACTGCGACTGTTCTCTGGGACACCACCAATGCGAGCGATGGTGCCCCCTGCAGTGTTCCCGATTCGCAGAGGACCTCCACTTGTTGATGGGGTTTCGGAACGAATCGATCGATCGCAGCGACGGAGTGGAACCCTTTTGCGACTTCAACGGTTCAGGAGACCGCTCCACAATGGATAGTCAACCAGGTGGTTCGATCAATGAAGTGGGATGGCGATTTTAGCCATTTAGAATCAACGACTTGTAGTTGGTGCCCAGATTTGTCCCAGATGGAACCCACTGACCAGCTGGATGCGCCAGATCGAGGATTTCCAAAGAGCCGCGTAGGGCGGTTTGCTAAACGGAAATCCGCCTCTCGGGCATCTTTGATTTTCCTCGTAAATCCTTCAGTTGCTTCCACTTCCCCGATCGACTGAGTTGGCTGTTGGCCCTTGTGACGCTGTTTTGGTGCGTCGCAAGAACAATCGTGGGGGACAGCACGCGTCGCCGATTCTCCTCTACGGCCCGAAAGTGAACGCGAACGCCCGCACGCCGGGATCTCTCGGCGTCCAGCAGCGTTCCACGGTGGCGCAATATCTAGACCGTCGGCCGCTATTCAAGCGCGTGCAAGCAAACGTCGGTAATCTCCGCCGCTGCAAACTCATCGGGGACTTCGGCTTCCTCCGAGTTGAAAACGATGATGTTTTTCAGCTCTCGACCATCGGCGAGACGGATGTCAACGCGCTGGTAGCCCATGCCGGACTCGGGCTGTTCAACGAGGCGTTCAACAAAACGTCTATCGAGTTTGATCCTCATGGTTCATCAATCGGGGATCTTCACTGGGCCGGTTACCGTGTTCGGTTGCGTACCATTCTTGAAAATAATCTCGACGCCGCCGCCTGGCTGTCCGAAGTCGGGCGCGACCGTGCCACTCTGGATCACCGTATCTTTCTTTGGCTTTCCAGTGAAGACGTTGGACGCGGGATCAGGATTGGGCAGTGCGTAACGAGCCACCGCCTCTGTTCCTGTTGTGACGTTCTTCGCATCCTCCTCAGTCGTCGCGTAAGTGCCATCGCGCCAACTGCCATCGGGAAGAAGTCGGTTGTCGTTCGCGTACGCGGAGAACCGTTTGAACACCTCGCCTTCCTTCGTCTTGTCTTCCGGCGCATCCTTCGCCGGCTGCGTCTTCTCGATCTTGGCCTTGACGGATTCGCTCAGCCTTAGCGACTCTTGCAGCTTCGCCGAGAGCGGCCGTCTAACAACGATGAGGGTTCGGATCTCGCCCGCTGCACTCGGCGCGGACTCGACGAGCTTCCGGAACGATGCGGTACGTAGGACGCTTCGCGGTTCGTCATCGAACACCAACAATTCAGCGTTGAAAGCGGTCGCGCGCTTCGTTTTGTTGTCAAAGGTCGTCGCTTCGACGTTCTGGTAGCCCATCCCCGACTCGGGCTGGTTGAGCAAGGATGTGGTTTGCGAGGAGCTGAGTCTTAGCATTGCGCTTCTCCCTTGTGATTCGAATCGCAAATCTTGCGGCGTATCTGGTCCCGCCACCCCGGGCCGAGGGTGCCAAGAAACCGACTAGCCGCTCATCGCGACACTTGCTGACGCCCTGAAGCCGATGTAGAGCCTATGAACCTGTTGAAGCAGTTGCGTCTCGTAGATCTCAGGCTGACTGGGTTTCGTACAAAGGGCAGCCTCGTACTGATTTGCGATCCGCCAGGCAGAGCGCATGTCATCGAGAAGATCCGCCGCCAGCCCGTCAAGTTGAAGCTGTTCCTTCATGGCCATTTGAGCGGTCTAACCTGATAGTGGGCCGACCTGCACATCTCGGCCGTACTCGCGAAGCTCGCAGCATAACGTCAAATGGGACTGATGTCGAAACGCTTGCATCGTCTTGAAACTGTGGGTGGTGCTGGCGTCTGAGTACCATCTGTCGCTAAATTGGACCGACCTCGATAACACGACCTCGCGCCGCAGGTCCTCGCAGCGACTGCGGGCCGATGGTGCGTCGTTCCCCGAAAGTTGCCAAGGATAGATCGACAGTCTGATATCGAGCTCCCGGCGCCACCTCCACCGGTGGCTCTGCCGACCTTGGGATGACAGGTTTCCGGCTGATCGTGCGTTCATAAAACAGGGTCGCTCAGGTGACCGCGCGCGACCGAACACATCACGATGAACGCAGCCAATCGCCACGCACCCGCCCGATTCCTGCGGACCGTTTTCGATCCGGAGGACTGGGTTGCCATATTCCTGAAGTCGTACGTGAAGAGCGGCATCGCGCAGCGTGTGGGTCCGGTGTCCTGGGTTCAGAGCGAACGGTTTCAACGGTGGCTGCGGGCGATGAATGCCCGGAGGTTCAACGTATATGTCAGCGTGAACGCGATTGCCTCGGGCCGCCGCTCTCGCACGCGTGACGCGATCGGCGCGGTCCGACACGTGTTCCTCGACGCCGACCATGACGGTCCTGCGGTTCTCTCTCGCATCGAGGCGCGTGGAGATCTGCCGAGCCCGAGTTACATCCTCCACTCGTCGCCGAATCACATTCACGTGTTCTGGCGTGTCAGCGGCTTCGACCCTGACGCCGTCGAGCGGTTGCAGAAGCAGCTTGCCCGCGAGGTGCAGACCGATCCGGCAGCCACACCCGTGACACAGAACACTCGGTTGCCAGGTTTCTTCAATCACAAGCGAGCCCAGCCGCATCTCGTGACGATCGAGTACCGCAATACGAGCCGCCTGTACGAGCCGGCAGATTTTCCGCCTATCGAGGACGCGAATCCATGGCCTGAATCGGCGTGGCTACGGGAGCCTCGGAACTTCGAGCTACCGGTAATCGACCGAGCGAAGCGGTACTTGGCCTTGGTGCCACCCGCGATTGCCGGTCAGCACGGCGACGTCCATACATTTCGCGTCTGCTGCCGACTCACACGAGGGTTCGCGCTTGATGAGGACCAGGCCCTACACGTGCTCTCGGAGTGGAACGCGCGATGCGAGCCGCCATGGTCGCCGGCGGAGCTGCTCGACAAGCTTTATCGTGCCGCTCGTTATGGCCGCGAGCCAGTTGGAGGGCTGTTGTGATGCGCCGTGGGCCGATTCATTTGGTCCCGTGACGGCCGGCGCCCTCCAGTCAGGTTTTTCTGAATTCTCGCGTTCATAGGAGTACGTCGACGGATCTCTCCGTCACCACGCACGAGCCTTGAAGGATCGTGCGTCCTTCCTCGTCCGCGGTGTCCTCAGGAACCGCCGGACTTCACCCGCACCGCTGGTCTCAGACAAACGGTGCCACCAGGAGGACTTTATGTCCAACCAGAACGCAGAGGTCGTGTCTGTCCGGATCCTTCCGAACACCGAGGGCAAGCCCCCAGGGAAGCTCGCGGACGCGGAGGTGATCTTCGAAGCCGAGGCTGGTCCGCTCAGCGGCCTGAAGCTCATCGGCTTCGCAATCTGGGAACGTCGCAGCGGCACTGGCCGCAACGTCACGTTCCCTGCCCGACAGTACTCCGTCAACGGAGAACGTCGGAGTTTCGCGTTGCTGCGCCCCATGAATGGGGATGCCAGCGCGCAGGAGGCGGTTCGGGATCTGATTCTCGAGGCGTACAGCGCCAGCGAGGGCCAGACCGACTGACCTCATGGATCCGCCCGGAGGGTTGGCATCATGCCTCCCTCCGGGTCTCCGGCGACAGACCCACCCAGAAGGCTTCAGGCACTGGGTGGGGTCGCCACCCCGAAAGAAGTTTGACGGTGAACACACCACTTAGCTGCTAACGAGGACCGTATGGAGACTGCGCTGCACCCCGCCGCTACCCGCCGATCCGATGCGACTTTGCATGTGCTCGGCCCATCTGGTAGTCCGTCGCCTCAAACGGTGCCCGTGACTGCGGTGTTCCGCCTGTCTGAGGCGGGCCGGAAAGCGTCATTGCTGACGGGCGGGAACGGCAGGCGGCGGCAGCAGATCGTTTTTCAGATTCCCGTGACGCGTATGCACCTCGTGCACGTCGATGACGGCGGCACCGCGCGTCTCAAACTCAGACCACGATTTGAAACGCGGCCTGATCAACGCGTCGTCCGCCTTGATGAAGCGCCTGTCTACGACGCGCCGCCGTCGATCGAGTCACTGCTCCAGGAGGCCGCTCGGAATCACGAACTCGAGGCCGCGTACCACGCCCAGGGTATTGCATACCGATCAACACGGCAGGACGTCACCCGCAGCTGGCGCAACCAGGTCGCGGAATCATTCCTTCGTGACACCAGCCAACGAGCTGTCACGCATCCTTCGCCCACGACCCGGCGCTGCGTGGTTTCGACAGAACGAGGCCGGATCGAGTTCGACGCCAAACGCGATCGGGGCATTGCCCGGGACGTTCCACATGAAGCGCTCCGGCGATTCCATGCCGACATTCGAGCACGCCGTGAGCGGGCGGAGCAGGCCGTCGTCGAGTTCCACTCGTCGTACGCAGAAAAACAGCGGCTTGTACGCGAATGGATTGGTGAGAACGGCACGGCAGACCAGCGGGCTCGTCTTAATGCCGGAGTGCTTCCACTCGACGAAGGCGTCGACGCCATGACCGATGAAGCCTTCCGCACGGTAAACCAGCTACCGCAATATCAGCATGATGGTGTCACCCGGCTTCAGGCTCATTTGAATACATTTCCGCCGTATGCCAAAGCGACCGTGTCCGACCTGTCCCTGCACGTCTCGACTCGGTACCTCACTGAGGCCACGTCTTCGCAATGGGCAGTCGTGCAGGAAGTTCAGGCCGCCGTGCCTCAAGCGCGCGTGTACCTTCGTGAGCGCATCTTGTCGTGGACAGACGAGCCCAAGGCCCCCAAGCTTCACATTGTGACCGTCCTCGGCTTCATTAAGCTCGGGCCGCTCACGCTGCGCCGTGAATTCTGTGTTCCCGAGAAACGTGTTCCTTCATGCCCGAACCCGAAGGAGGAGCGAAGTTGATGACGACGTAGCCGTTCGTGCCACGTCCGACCCCTCTCTTGTGACCATTCCGGTCACGCCCTCCGCGCTCGTTCAGCGGCGCGGAGCTTCTCCTCAACCACGTCCCTCAGGGCATAGAAAAGGAGCACACAATGCAGAGTACTGGTGTCGCTGCAGTCACGGCGTTCACCGCACATCGGGAATGGGCGTCACGTCCACCCGACGAGCGGTTCGCCAGCGTCTCGTCGCTGTATGAGGCCGCTCGCATTCGTCGCGAACGGACCGAAGAGCGGATCATCGAGACGAGCCAGATCCGAACCGAAGCGCCGACCGACGATGCACTTGCGTTACGCGGGCCGTCAGGCGAGATCGCGGCGCTCACAAACTGGAGCTTCGAGCAGCTCGCTGGCATAGCCGGCGCGCCGCCCAAGTACCTCCGAACCCTGCCCGCGTCGATCGCGTCTAGCGCGATCAACTACGGGCTGCAACGGCAGCAACGCGACGGGCATCAGCTCTTCGTGGATCGCGCCGAACCGTGGACAGTCCACGCGGTCACCTCTCAGAGGTACGCGCGAGTCCACCATGACGAGTTGGCAGCACGAGTGCTCGACCTCATGGGCGATCACCCGGCGTGGCAGCTGCCGCTCGGATACAAGGACGGCGTCTATGGCGCTGAACGGGTACCGTCCGGCGCCTACCTGGGAGACAGAGACATGTTCCTGTTCCTCGTGGACGGCAATCGAAGTCTCGACGATCCCACCGATCGATCGCACGCTGGTATGTTCCGCGGGTTCATCCTTCGGAACAGCGACGTCGGCGCCGCCGCCCTGACCCTGGATCTGTTCCTGTTTCGCGCCGCGTGCGCGAACCATCTGATCTGGGGCTTTCACCACGTTGCAGGCTTCCGGCGCCGGCACGTGGGTGCGTCGATTCACGAGGCGTGGACGGAATCACTCCAATCCGTCCGGGACGCCCTCGACGCAAACCTCGACGACGATCGCGCCACGCTCCTGAGGGCTACCACTCAGGAGCTCGGCCCGACGCGCGAGGGTGTCCTCGAAGCGGTCGTGACGCGACTCGACATGTCGCGGAAGCAGGCCGCAGAGGCGTACGCGCTGGCGGAAGCGCACGAGGCGAATCCTCGATCTGTCTGGGGATACGTGCAGGGGCTGACGAGACTCAGTCAACGCACGCCCTGGCAGGACGGTCGATTCAGCCTCGACCAAGCCGCCAGCCGACTCATCGCCATGGTCAACTGATCCTGGCGGATTGCCGTGCGGGCTCAGCCCGCACGGCCTCTTCTTCAACTTGCACGGCACGGTCTCAGACCGACCGTGCTCCCGCACGCGACCGTTGTCGCGCTCGCGGCTGCCTCCGCTCTCAGAGCCAGGCGCTCAACGGAGGTGTGTGCGATGCGCGATCCGATCTGTCTTCACGCACGACTCGCCGTCATTGACGGCCTCACGCATCAACCGATTCACCCGTTAAATCCCGCAACCGCGGACACCGCCGTTGCGGCCAGGGAGACGTGTGCCCTCAGGGACGCGGTCTTCCCGCCAGAAAGGAGACCCGACATGTTGCCTGCTTCACACGAAAGCCTTACCCGCGGACATCGGGTCCGCGAGTTCGTCTGCACGTACCGCACCCTGCGCGATGACCAGGGTCAGACCGTTCGACTCCCCACGCTGGCCCTGAGCGATCCGCGAATCGCCGCCGCAACGCTGGCACCACTCCTCGCCGACGAGACGGTGGAGGTCTTCGCCGTTGCGTGTCTCTCCACTAAACACCGTCTCCTTGCCTGGCACGTGCTCTCCCGTGGCACGCGCTCGAGCACGCCCATTTCGCTTCCGGACGTGTTCGTGCCCGCGTGCCTCACACCGGGCACCACCGCGCTGCTCGTCATGCACAACCACCCGAGCGGCGATCCCGCACCGAGCTCGGACGATGCGCGACTGACACTTCGGTTGGCACAGGCGGCCGACATCCTCGACATGCCGCTGCTCGATCACCTGATCGTGGGCGACAACGGCCGCTATTTCAGCTTCCGCGAAGCAGGAATGCTGACCGCACGAATCGCGGACGGAGTCCGCGAGTGACACCACGCTGGGCCATCACGCCGCTGGATTATCGGGCGTCCCTCAGGGCCGTCAAGCCTCTCCGCTTCGCTCCGACCCCGTTCGGGGCTGGCGGGCTTGACGGCCCTTCCGGGCCGCCTCGGATCGGCATTTACGTGATGGCCGGCATGCACCCAACGAACGAACTCACTCGACGCAAGGAAAGGAGAGAACCATGTACGCACCGCCGATCACGCCCAGCATCGAGGTAACGATCGGACGAGAGACGCGCCTTTACCACGCGTTCATCACCACAGCCCCCGCAAGGTTCGACGCGCCTGCCACCGTCACGCTCCACACCGGGCCGCTTTCTGACGTGTCGGGCATCGCTGCGAACCCGATCTCGCTCAACAACCGCGCAGATGCTCCGACGCGGCTCGTCCTCGTGGACGGCACCGAGCTGGCCTGGCAGCGGGCGCGATATCGCGAACGGGGCCATCTGTGTGCGCCCGTAGATCCAGTGCTCGTCGGACTAAACACGCTGCAGCACTGGCTGTGGAACCGGATCGGTTCACCCACGACGGATCTCGCACTCGCGGAGGCATAGCAGCGACGAACACTAGGCCCGGCCCACCGCGGTCGGGCCACTTTCTCGGAGGGACATCATGAACATCGAAGTCAAGATTCTCCGTAACGAGCAGGGAAAACCGGCGGGCAAACTGGCCGACGCAGAGATCCATTTCATCGCCGGCGAGCTCGCCGGTCTCAAGCTGGTTGGCTTCACCATTTGGGAGCGGAGGGAAGGCAACGGCCGCAGGGTCACGTTTCCCTGGCGCCCGCTCATCGTCCACGGCGACAAACGGAACTTTGAGCTGCTGCGCGCCATCGGCAATCCGAACGTACTGGACCACGTGCGTGACTTGGTGCTCAGGACATACGACCAGCAGGTGCACAACCCGGTGAGAGCCGTCTCGTAGTGATGAATGCCAAAGAGCGAGGTGAACAATGACATCTGCAGACACTGCGTCACCGCTGGTAGTGATCGAGCGAGGCGAAGCCCTCACCGGACCCGGATGGATGGACGCACGGCAAGCTGCGTACTACACGAGCTTCCGCGTCGCCACGATTCGCAGAGTCTGTCGTCTTGGTGAGCTGCAACACGTCAGAATCGGCCACCGTAACGGCCTGATTCGGACAAGGGCGGAATGGCTTGACGCATGGATCATGGGCGGCGTGCAAGAACCCGTCATGCACTAGGAGAGCCGCAATGATGTCCCGGACGCCGCCAACGTAGCGGTGTCCGGGACGGCGGAGCGAATGCCATGGCCAGCCGAATTCGTTGCGCGGTGCGAATGCAGCACTTGACGGGCGCCGAGGCACGTCAAGACGACGTGCATCAGTCGTCGGAGGGCGTCCTTCCGCTCGCGAGGTGTCGCGAACTCCTCGGAGACGAGGCCGCCGGCGTCTCTGATGAAGAGCTCGATCGTGTGCGCCGGCACGCCGACGCCCTGGCTCACGCACTGATCGAGATCGCCGTCGATCGACATTCACAAGGCTAGAGGCATGCACGGCAGCAGGGACTTGCGGGCGCTCGAGAGTGGGTCTAAGCTGCCGTTGATGGTCGGCGCAGTCATCTACATCCGCGTGAGCACGAAGGAGCAGACCGAGAACCTCAGCCTGCCGACACAACTTCGCGCGTGCGAGGAGTACTGTCGCAGGGAGGGTTACGAAGTTCTCGAGCGGTTCAGGGAAGAAGGGGAGAGCGCAAAGACCGCCGACCGTCCTCAA
>JBEBGB010000965.1:0-1924 GCA_040081675.1 Vicinamibacterales bacterium | reverse complement strand
CCGCGCTATTCGTATTCACGTTCTCCCGCCACACACTGCCGCCCGAGGCCGAGCCGGTCGCCGGAGAACGTTTCGTGTTCACGCAATTCTCCGGTCAACGGCAATGTTTCCTGACGCAAGATGAACTCATCGACGAGCTCTCGGCGTCCGGATTCCTTCGCGACGTCGGCGTGCCGATTCGCGAGTACAACCGGCCTCAATCAGGGGCGCTCATTCGAGGGACTGGACCAGTCATCTATGAGGGCCTCTTCCACCGGAGGGCCTGATCGTCCGCGCGGATCTTCACCGCCCGCCTTGTCATCCACAGTTGATCGGCCGTGAACGATCGCGGCTCAGTTCGGCGGCGACGCCGACGTGAGTCCACGGGAACACGCCGATCGCAGCGACGCCTGCGCCACTGCACCGTGAATGCCTTCGCTCAGCACTGAAGGATTCTGTGTCCCGACAAACGGACTGGTCCCAGCGGGCGACGAAATTGCCCCACCTCCGCCCAGGAACGATTGGCCCCAGGCTCGCGGAGCGACCAACAGCCAGAGGACAACCGCCCAGCGACATCCACGGTCTCTGGCGAGCAGCGTCACGCTCGAACCTCCGCCATCGGCTCGAACGAGCGATCGACGCGATTAGGAGCGCGCATCGACCGACTGGCTATCGGCGCCGCTCGACACTGCTGTGTCGTCCCTCAAGACGTGAAGGATCGCCCCAGCGATGGCAAAGATTACAGGCCCGAGCACGATACCCAACACGCCAAACACTTGCAGCCCGCCGAGCAGCGAGACAAACATCACGAGCTCGCTCAGCCCGACGCGCCCGCCGACGAGTCTGGGCCTCAGGAAATTATCGACGCCGCTGATCACGCCCGCGCCAATCACCGCGAGGATGATCGCGCTCGTCCAATGCCCGGTCGCGGCCAGGTACACGGCGCCGGGCACCCAGACTCCGGCCGCACCAACCACCGGAAGCACACTCGTCACCACGGTGACCATGCCCCACAGCGCCGCGGAGGGAATCCCGAGAATCCAGAACATGCCGCCGGTGAGCGCACCCTGGACGACCGCTATGACGACGACGCCGTACACGCTGCCGTGGATGACGTCGCGTACACGAGCGAGTAGCGCTTCGCTTCGTGGCCGTTCGAAGGGAAGCAGATCGGGAATCCCCTCGACGATCCGGCCTCCATCGCGGAACAGCAGAAACATCGCGAAGATGACGAAGACGAACGACATGAGCGCGCCGGCCACGTTTTGCGCGGCCGCGAGTGCATATCCAGCCCCCACGCGCGTCAACTCGCTGGCGTTCTGTCGGACCCACACCACGACTTGGGCGGCGTCGACTCCCAGTCGGTCACTCAGCCACTCGTAGGCCCGCCCCAGCGGTGCCCAGGCCTCGAAACCGTTTTGGTCCGTGAACATCTGCTGCAGCCTGGCGCCCAGTGCCATGAATTGATCGATCGCCACAGCCGTGAGGAACAGGAGTGGAATGACGAAGGCCACCACCACCATCACACTGCACACGAACGCGCTCAACGATACGCGTCCGGTCTTCCGCACGAGCCGTTGATGCACCGGATAGAACGTGATCACCAAGACCGAGGACCACGCAATCACGTTCAGAAACGGTCTCGCGATCAGCAGGCACAGATAGAGAGTCGCCGCGGTCGCGGCGAGGAAGATCGCCCACTCGACGACACGCCGTGTAAACGTCGCGGGATGTTGTGAGGTGTCAGACATGCGGCTATCCACGTCAGCGACGCGGCGCCGACTGTTCGACTGAGCGCTTGATCGAGGCGAGCGCCCGTTCGAGCGACGCGCGCGTCTTGTCGACGACGGCCGTCCGTCGCAACCGTCACTCCGTCGTCGACGCACACCGACACGTCCAGTGCGGTGTGAAAGTAATGCGTGGAGTATAGCTGCTTGATCGCCAC
>JBEBGB010000964.1:0-1927 GCA_040081675.1 Vicinamibacterales bacterium | reverse complement strand
CGAAGCCTCCCGTGAACGGCGCTACCCGCGTGCGCTGTTTGTCCAGGCTGACGTCGATTTTGAGCCACGGCATGCCCGGCGCGACCTCGGTGATCTTGTTGTGCCAGTAGTCGGCCGCCCAGTCCGGCTCCTCATCGAGCTCCGACAGCCCGTCGTGCCCGAGCCGAAGCTGAAAGTGGTGATAGCGCGCTGCGGCGCCGACCCCATCGCGCGATTGGAGATACAACGTGGAGCCGTCTGGCGCCCAGGCGAGCCGGCTCGGTTCACCGTGCAGCGCCTTGCGTTGCAGCGCGACGATCGGTGTAGGCGGCGCAATGCTCAAGGCATCGACGTCGAATGGTGCGAAACCGGTCCCTTGCACCAGAGCGACCACGACCGAGAGCCACCGCATCATGCCGCAATTCTACTCAGCGCCATGCCTATCGCCTACCGCCCATTGCCCATCGCCGTGGCGCGCCGACAGGTCGCGCCCCCGCGCGGCAGACCAGCGCAAGACAGCTCTCTTGGGTCGTGGACGGCAACGCGGCCCGCGAGTTGCAATAGCCTCCCGCGAGCCGATTGGTACTAATATCGGCAGGAGGTTCGATGCGAAGGTTTCGTCTGGCGATGATCGTCGCGCTGCTCATGGCCATGTCAGCTGCGCCAGCGTGGGCCGATGCCACGCTCTTCCTCGGGGCAACGACAACACCAACAAATCGCACGGCGCGCGGAGCCGCGCTTGGCACGGGTCTTCTGCTGGTTGGCTTCGAGTTCGAATATTCGTCCACAAGCGAGGATGTCAAGTCGGGCGCGCCCTCGCTCAAGATTGGCAGCGCGAACGGGCTGCTTCAGACACCAGTGCCCATTTTGGGCTTTCAGCCGTACGTCACGGCCGGAGCTGGCATCTTTCGGGAGCGCATAGGCACTTTGACCGAGACGTCGATTGCGCCCAACGTGGGTGGCGGCGTGAAGGTGAACCTTGCGGGGCCGCTACGGCTGCGGGTCGACTATCGTCTGTTCAGACTCGGCGGCGGCGCACGCTACTCGCCGTCGCATCGTCTCTACTTCGGAGTGAATCTCAAGTTCTAGCGGGCTGAAGGGTTCTGGAAAACGAAAGCGGGTGGACGCTTGATGGCGTCCACCCGCTCTGTCGTGACGAACACATCGCGCGCGACGCGCGAACTACTTTGCGAGGTCTGAGAACATCTTGATGTTCAGCAGGTTGCCCGGCGGCGTGGCGAACGAGTCCGCATACTTCTTGTACAAGTCCTGAACTTCGGTCGGAAACGCTTCGGCGAGAATCGTGGTCACCGTGTAGTCGGCGCCTTTCACCGACGGATAGATCACGGACACGTAAATGGCGGCCCCAGCGGGACCCGCCTCGTTGGCCTTGAATACCTTCCAGCTCTCGGCCTGCTGCTTGCGCTCCGGCTTCTCGCTCTTGGCCAGCGCCTCCTTGAGCTTCCCCAGGATCATCTCGAAGTCGGCCACATGGTCGGCCTTGATGAAATTCAGCAGCACGGCGCCGTCGCCGGCGAAGACGTACGGGTTGGCCTTCGGTGCGTCCTGCGCCTGCACGACGCCAGCGGACAGAAGACCCGTCATCACACCTAGAACAATCACACCCACCCGGCGTCGGACCACCGGCACGAAGCGTCGAACCATCACGGCCTCCTTACAAAAGGGCTGTCACTTTAACGTACCTTGCCGGCCGCTTGCAGCCGTCGCGTCCATTCCCGAACTCGGGGATGGCCTTCAGGGCTCGAGACCGCTTGGCGGACAGCATAGCTCAAACGAAGACTGTCATCACTTCATGAGCCAGAAGCATGCCTCGGCGGGTCAGCCGCAGACGCCCGGGGTCGTGGACCAGCAGCCCCTCCAGCACGAACGGCTCGAGTTCGGCCCCGTACCGGCCCCAGACGTCGGTCTTGTACTTCCGGTCGATGGC
>JBEBGB010000014.1:0-26762 GCA_040081675.1 Vicinamibacterales bacterium | reverse complement strand
GCGCCGAGCCCGCGGGGCCCGGCGCGACGTCGTCTGGAAGGCCAGCTAGAAGTCCAGCTGTGTACTGAACCTGATGAAGCGCGCCTGCAGAATGCTGGTCGGCCGCCACAGGGTCGCGTAGTTGTTGTTCGTCGCCGTCACCGTATCGCTGTTGGTGGCGTTGTAGAGGTCGAAGTTGGCCGCCACGCGGCGCTGCCCGAAGCGGAAGATCTTGCCAACACGGAAGTCGATCTGATTGAGCCGCTCTCCCACAAGCGAGCTATTGTTCGGAGCGCCACCGCCAACCACCGGAATGGGATTGTTGTTACTCTGGCCCATCGCGGGAATCAAGTTGACCGTCACGTTCGGCGCATTGCCCGCGAGCGGGCGGCCGAGCGACTGCGCTGCCACTGCACTCGGGACAATGTACGCCGCCGTGAGCGGGTTGCCCGGAATGCTCTGGAACGTCGCCGCCACCTGCACGTCAATGCGTGGAATCGTGTATGCCGACAGCCCCTTCAGCTGCGTCAGCCACGCCGTCTCGACGTGGCAGAACGCGGTAGAGGAGGATGCTGCGCCGCCGCCGACAAGCATCTCTGGCAGCTTCGCAACGATCTCGCAGTTGTCCGTCGTCGTCCTGCCGGTGGAGGTGCCCCCCTGCACCAGTAGGCCGTTGGCCAGGCGCGCCTGGACGCCGACATCCACGCCGTTCCAGTGCTCGATCTGCGTGCCATAGTTCTTCGACAGCCTCACGCTGGTGTTCGACGGCTGGCCGAAGAACTGCGGCTTCAAATCGTAAAGCCCTGTGATCGTATTTCCACCCCCGCCCGGCAGGCGCGAATCGCTCGGCACCGTGATGCTGAACGTGTCGTAGTCCGACGGGGAGCGATTCAGGTCGTCGGTCACGGCGAAATTGCCGTACCAGCGCCGGAAGTAGCCCGCATCCAGCGACACGCGCGGGAGGATCTCCTGCTGCACGGACGTGCTGAGCTCATAGTTGAAGCCACGATGGCCCGTGCCGGTGCGGAGCTCGAGGTCCCGGACCTGCCCGCTCAACTGCGTGCCGAATGCGGAATTCGCCATCGCCCCGCACTCACCATTGGCCAGCGGACTCGTGAGATCGCACTGCGGGACGAAGTCGCGATTGGCGTCGGTCCAATTCCGCGTCGTCGTGTTGGTCAGCCGAAGAATCGGATTGGTGTTGGATCCGAACCCGCCAAGCGCCTGGCCGGCCAGGTACTTATTGAGAGACACCTTGATCGCGGTCTTCCCTTTGCCACCCACGTCATACGCCCAGCCCGAGCGGAAGGTGAAGTCCTTCCAGCTCAGATTGTCCTCGGCGGGGAAGCTGAAGTTGCGGTTCGGCAGTAGCTTCGCTGGCCCAAGCGTCTGTTCCGGATAGTCGCTCTTGTAATAATCGAACCGCACGGCGCCGGTGAGGGTCATCCGGTCGATCGTCCACTTATCCTGGGCAAAGATGCCCATGTCGTGTCTCTGGTCGCTCTTCGCCGTCCAGGGGGTCGCCCACTGGGTGATCTGATTCGGCACCCCATTGAGGAAGCGATAGCGGTACGGGATCCCGATGTCGTAGGTCGTCGGTTTCAGGTAGCCGAAGGAATCCTGAAAACCAGCCTTGAAATTGTGCGAGCCGGTGACGTAGGACACGGCGCCACGATAAGTGTAGTTCGGGACGTAGGTGTTGTTGAACGCCCCGAGCACACCGTTTCCAGCAGTGCCTGGCCCGTGATAGTTGAGGCCATTTGACTGCTCGGTCACACCGATGAGCGACGGATAGATCGCGATCTGCTCCGGCGTAATCCCCTCGAAGGAATCCCCGTCGAGCGAACCGCCACCGGCCGCCGGCCGCAGGTGCATCGTGCCCCAGCGCAGCGTCTTATGGAACGCCACCGCCTCGACCAGAACCCGGTTCGTGACGGGAGACTTCCATTCGGCGATCAGCGTCCGCTGCTGTGGAAAGCGACGGTCGTTGGCTGCCTCCGGCGACACGAGGGCGCCGACATTGGACGGGCAGTGGCAATGCGTGTTGTTCGTCAGCGTAAACGTGAGCTTGTCCTTCTGCGTCGCCTGGTAGGTGACCCGGACCTGTGCGTCCTCGAGATGCGTATCCAGCCCATAGGCTTTCCCGCTTGTGTCTGGCTCATAGGTCCACACATCGGGCTTGAACGCGTTCTTGTTGGGAAAAATCCCGGCGGCGTAATTCTTGGCCCCTACATAGCGCGTGGTGGCGTAGAACCACAGCGTGTCTCGCTTGATCGGTCCGCCAAAGCCCGGGTTGAAGTCCCAGTTCTTGTTGATGCGGTCAACCGCCGTGAGGCCTCGGTCCTTCAGCCGTTGGGTGAAGTTGCTCCCCGCCAGATTCTCGTTGGAGCCCCCCAAGAACACGGAGCCCTTGAAGCTGTTGCCGCCATCCCGTGGAATGAAATTGATCGATACGCCACCGGTGGCCTGCTCGGCGGACAACCCGCCCGTGTCGAGTGACACTTCCGCCGCGGCGCCGACGTTGGGCACCGCACCGCTCTGACCGGCCCCCGAGGTCTGCAGGTCATTGACCGGCAAGCCCCCCTGCATGATGCGCTGGTCGTTCGATCGACCGCCGTGGGCCGACACGCTCGCCTGGGGATCGCCGAGGCTCCCACCGACGTCGTTGCCGCTCGAATTGACGCCTGGGATGAGCACCCCGAGCGTCGCGAAGCTTCGCCCCGTCGGAATCGCATCGATGATGTCAGCCGTGATTACGCGCTGCTTGGTGGTGCTCTGCACGTCCACCGTCGGCGCTTCGCCGGTCACGGTGATGGTTTCTTCGAGCGATCCGACGCGCAACTCGGCGTCCACACTGATGGTGACGGACCCGGTCAGCTCGATGCCGTCGCGCTTGAATGTGTTAAACCCGGGCAGCGTGAAGGTCACCGTATACGCCCCAGGCCGGAGGTCCACAACCTGATACCGGCCAGACCCGTCGGTCACGACCGACCGCACCTTCTCGATGAGCACCGGACTCGCCGCCTCGACGGTCACGCCGGGAAGCACTGCGCCAGACGCGTCCCTGGCGGTTCCGGAGATCGATGCCTGCGCAAAGACCACCGTGGGGAGCAGAAGCAACACGAGCACCAAGATCTGACGGAAACACCTAATCAGCATGGGGACTCCACAGACATCGTTTGAATACCGAGATTGGCGCGACTGGTATACGCTAACTACCCAGCCTAAATCAATACCTATTACAAGGTACGTTCTTGGCCGCGAGCACGCCCTCCATCACGTATAATTTTCCGGTTCCGCTCAGCCGGAGCGCCGATGAACCTGAGAATTCTCGCTGTCGCGGCATTCTTGGTATGCCTGGGTCGCGCAGCGCCTTCCTCTGTGCGCGACCTCCATCTCACTCTCACTGACCACCGGATTACGTCATGGGCCGGCGGCGGGGGCCCCGACAGGTCCCCTACACGAACCTCGCTCCATGCTTCTATCGGTTCAGGCTGCACGCCTCGAACAAGCGGAAACAGCTCGAAGGCTACGTTCGCAAAGCACACCAGTCCATTTGGGACCTGCGCTCGCCAATATTGGACCAGCGCGGCCTCGTGACCATGCCGGCGCGGGCGACGGATGCTGGTGGTCACTGCACGATTCAGTCGACACCGGGATCTGGCGTGCAAGTGATTGCGGAGTTCCTGCCCGCACCAACCGGCTAAACTGTCACGTGACTGAATCGCCGATTCGCGTGCTCGTTGTTGACAACCATCGCATCGTGCGCGAGGGCCTGGCGCTCATCCTCGGGCGCGAACCTGGCATCGAAATCATCGGGTTGGCCGCCACCGGCGAAGAGGCGGTGGCCCTTGTTCAGCGCCATCGTCCCAGCGTCGTGCTGATGGACCTGCAGCTCCAGGGGATGAGCGGAGTCGAGGTGATTTGCTCCATACGCGCGACCGATACCGATACGCCCATTATTGTCCTGACCATGTACAATGGCGACGAGGATATTCACCGCGCGCTCGGCGCAGGTGCGACGACCTATCTGCTCAAGGATTCCCTTTCTTCAGATGACCTCGTCTGTATGGTCCGCGCGGTGCACGCCGGCGAACGGCCACTGCCACCAGACGTCAAAGTCCGACTCGAAGATCGCGCCGCGAGGTCGACGCTCACACCGCGTGAAGTGCATGTCCTGCAGCACGTGCTCGAGGGACAGCGCAACAAGGAGATCGCGGCGAGCCTGGCCATCAGCGAGGAGACGGTCGGGGTCCACGTCAAGCACATCTTCGCCAAGTTGGGCGTGCACGATCGGACGGCCGCCGTGTACGTCGCACTCCGACGAGGGATTATCCACATCGGAGTAGGACGCTGACGAACATGTCCTCCTCTGCCACGCGTCTCATGCGCGTGTCCTCTGCGTTCGCTCTGTGTCTGACGGCAGTCGCCGCGTGTGGACGTGCTCCGGACAGCCGCGGGATGTCCGCACCCGCCACGGGCTGGTTCGTCGACAAGGCGGCCGCGTCCGGACTCGTGTTCAATCATTTCAATGGCATGTCCGGGGCGTTTTACGAGGCGGAGATTTTTTCGCCAGGCGTCGCGCTGTTCGATTACGACAACGACGGCGACCTTGACGCCTACATGGTGCAGGGTCAGATGCTGGGCGCCGGGAGAACGATCGCGCAGGCGTCGTTTCCTCCGGGCGATTTCCTGCCGCTGACGGACCGCCTCTATCGCAACGACCTCACGGTGGACGCCGCCGGCAGACGCACGCTTCATTTCACGGATGTGACGACCGAGAGTGGCATCAATGTCTCGTCGTACGGCATGGGCGTGGCGGCCGGCGACATCGACAACGACGGGTGGGTCGATCTATATCTCACGCGGCTCGGCCCCAATGTGATGCTGCACAACAACGGTGATGGGACGTTCACGGACGTCTCGCGCCGGAGCGGGACTGACGATTCCGCATGGAGCGTGTCGGCGGCGTTCGTGGACATCGACCGCGACGGATGGCTCGACCTCTACGTCGGCAACTATCTCGCGTATAGCACAGACTCGGACGAAGCCTGCTCCGGCATTACCGGGCAGCCCGACTACTGTCCGCCTGCCGTGTATCGCCCTTCCGCCGATCGGCTCTACCGGAACCGGGGCAACGGCACCTTCGTGGACGTGACCGCCCGCGCACTCGTCCAGTCCGACGCCAAGCCCGCCCTCGGCGTGTCAACCGCGGACTTCAATGGCGACGGGTGGATGGACATTTACGTCGCCAACGACGGTACCGACAATGTCCTGTGGCTCAACCAGCACAACGGGACATTCAGGAACATGGCGCTGCTGGCCGGTGTCGCGCTGACCGCCGATGGAGACGCCGAGGCCAGCATGGGCGTCGATGCCGGCGATTTCGACAATGACGGCGACGAGGATCTGTTCATCGCGAATCTCACCTCGGAAGGCAGCACGCTGTACCGCAACGATGGCAGTGGACTGTTCACCGACGAGGGCGTGCGCTCGGGCATTCGACCAGCAAGCCTCGCGTACACCGGGTTTGGCGCTGCCTGGTTGGACGCCGACAACGACGGATGGCTTGATGTGCTCACCGTCAACGGGGCCGTGCGCACCATCGAAGCGCTGGTGACGCAGCACGATCCGTATCCGCTGCACCAACGACCCCAGCTCTTCCGCAACCTTGGCGATGGCCGCTTCACTGATGTGAGCCGCGAGGCCGGGGCTGCGTTCGAGCGATCAACGGTCGCCCGCGGCGCAGCCTTCGGCGATGTGGACAACGACGGGGACGTCGACGTCCTGGTCGGCAATAGCAATGGCCCGGTCAGCCTCCTCGTGAATGAAGTGGGCCAGCGAAACCATTGGATGGGGCTCAGAGTCATCGGCCGCCCGACGCAGCGCCCTTCGACGAGCTCAGGACTCCCCGGACCCGCCGAGGGGCGCGACATGCTCGGCGCACGTGTCAGTGTGTCGCTTGGCGACGGCCGCACCGTGTGGCGTCGTGTCCGAAGCGATGGCAGCTACGCATCGGCGAATGACCCCCGCGTCATCGTTGGCCTGGGCGCATCAGCCACCGTGTCACGCGTCCGTGTGACCTGGCCGAGCGGCCGCAATGAGGAATGGACTGGATTACCCGCCGACACGTGGACCACGCTTACGGAAGGAAGCGGCCATGATGCCGCCCGCTAGCCGCGTCTATCCGTGGCTTCTCGCGGGCGCGATGGTCATGACCATCGCTTGCGGGCCGAACGACGGCGCATCTGTCGAGCCCCGGCTGATCGCGACCCCATTCCCTGCGCTTACTGGGGCAGACCCAGATGCACAGCGGCAACTGCGCGACGCCTATACCGCTTTCACTGCGGCGACGGCGAATCGAGGCGCCACTCCTGGAGCACTCAGTGCGGCGTACGGCGACATGGGCAGACTGTTCATGGCCGCCGAACTGTACGAGGCCGCGGAACCCTGCCTCCTCAACGCTCTGGCGCTCTCACCACGTGACGCGCGCTGGAGCTACTTTCTCGCCCACCTCTACAGGCGCACGGGAGCGCTTACGAAGTCGGCTGCCTATTTCGAGCACACGCTCACGATCCAGCCCACCAACGTTCCCGCGCTGTGGTGGCTCGCCACGGTGTACCTGGCGCAGGGACGGCCTGCTGACGCCGAGGTGCGCTTTTCGCAGGCGCTCGCGCTTCAACCTGGAGCGCTGTCCGCCGTCTTCGGTCTCGGACGCGCCGCGCTGGCGCGGAACGACTATGCAAAGGCCGTCGAATACCTGGAGCGCGTGCTCGCCATGAACGAGCGCGCGATTGCGGCGCACTACCCGCTTGGTCTCGCCTATCGCGGTCTCGGCCAGCTCGATCGGGCGGAAACACACCTGGCGCAACGCGGCCATATGGAAATCCTCCCGATCGATCCCCTGATGAACGCGCTCGACACATTGCTGCAATCGGTCACCGCGTACCAAGACCGGGGCATGCGGGCAGGACTGTCAGGAAACTGGGAAGAGGCGGCGGCGCAGTTCCGTCGGGCCGTGGAACTCGCACCGGACAATATTGAAGCGCGTCTCGACTTGGGCCACGCACTGTTACGGACCGGTGATGCGGCCGGCGCCGCGGCCGAGGCCCGCGAAGCCGTCAGGCTGGCGCCAAACGACCCGCGGGCGCAATCGCTGGCCAGGTCGCTCTCGGCGACCATACCGTAGGACCGCGACAGTCGGTGCTCGACTGGCTATAGCTTGGCGACACGCCCGGCTCCATGCTTCAATGCCCGCCTAACCCTGAGAGCGAAGGACGAGAACCCTATGCTGCGCCCCGTGAACCGCGTCGTTGACTTGCTCGACCCCTCGCTCAACCGCCTGCACAACATGGACGTCGAAGACGCGCGTGGCCGCGTCCTGGTGGGCGACCCTGCGGGTATTCGCGCCATTGACGGTTCGTTTGCCCTGGTCGCCGTCAACGGCACCACCGTGCGCATGGCTCGCTCGATGGACCGTCCGCTCCGCTACTTCCTCGCCAAGCGGAAAGAAGGGCCAGCGTTGTTCGTGGCGGACCGAATCGATACGCTGCACACAGCACTGGCGCACGAAGGGCTTGCCAGCCAGTTCCACCCGAGCTACACGCGTATGGTGCCCGCACACTACGTCGTGGATCTCGCTCTGGTCGGCTGCCCCGATCCCGATCCGATCTACACGCGCTTCTTCACGCCACCACGCGCGGCGGCGCCATGCGACCTCGACGACCTCGGCCGGCGCTACATCGGCGCGCTCTCGCGCGAGGTTGAAAAGTGGCTGACCCGAATCGATCAGGCCGAACCTGTGGGCGTCGCATTTTCAGGTGGCATCGACAGCGGTGCCGTGCTGCTCGTCAGCTATCACACGATGCTCCGCCTCGGGATGTCACCGTCGCGGCTCAAGGCCTTCGTGCTGAATCTCGGCGGCGGCCCTGACGTTGAGCAGGCGCGCGCCTTCCTCGGCGCGTCAGGGCTGTCGATGCTCCTCGAGGAGATCGACGTGCCGGCCAGCAACCTCGATGTGGACGCCACGGTTCGGTTGCTGGAGGACTACAAGCCGCTCGATGTCGAGTGCGCGGCCATGGGTCTCGCGCTCTGTCACGGGATCCGCACGCGCTACCCGGAGTGGCGTCACCTGGCCGACGGCGACGGCGGCGACGAGAACCTCAAGGACTACCCGATCGAGGAGAACCCCGAGCTCACCATCCGCAGCGTCGTCGACAACCTGATGCTGTACCAGGAAGGCTGGGGCGTGGGACGCATCAAGCACTCGCTCACCTACAGCGGTGGGTTGAGCCGGAGCTACGTGCGCACGTACGCGCCGGCGCGGCACTACGGCTTCGAGGGGTTCAGCCCGTTCACGCGCCCGGACGTGATCGAGGTGGCCGAAGCCATCCCGTTCGGCGCGCTGACCAGCTACGACGTCCCGACGCTCTACGCGCTCAAGGGCGAGATCGTGCACCGCGGCATCCGTGCGGTCACCGGGCTGGAGATGCCGGTGTTCCCGAAGCGGCGCTTTCAGCATGGGGCAATGCCTGCCGCGGCGATGCGGGCTACGCTCGCCGACGAGGCGACCTACAGGCGCGCGTTTCACGCGCTCTACGCGTAGCGGCACGTGACCTCTGTAACTCTGTGGCGTTCGTGGTCATGATGGCCTGGCCGTCCACTGCCGTCGAACGCGATCGATTCGTCCTGGATCGCCGCCCGCTCCGTCCCACGCACGACCCCTGGCGTGCCCAGGGAGTGCTGGTCGAGGACGAACGCACCGGCGACGGCCGCATCGTCCCGGTGGCCACATTGTTTCTCACCGGGCGCGAATGCCCGTGGCGATGCGCGATGTGCGATCTCTGGCAGCACACCACCGCCGAAGATACCCCGGCGGGCGCCATTCCCGCACAGATAGCCGCGGCGTGCCGGGCGATTGGCGGCGACGTTCGGCAGATCAAGCTGTACAACGCCGGCAGCTTCTTTGACCCCCGCGCGGTCCCGGAGGCGGACTACGCCTCAATCGCGGCGCTCCTCGGAAGATTCGAGCGAGTGATCGTGGAGTCCCATCCTTCGCTCATCGGTCCGAGGCTCGATCGGTTCTTGGGGTTGCTCGGCGCGGACCGAGATGCCGCGGCGGCCCGTGACGCGAACCGCACGACGTCTGCGCCACCAGTCCTTGAAGTCGCCATGGGACTCGAGACGGCCCATCCTGTCGCGCTCGAGCGCCTGCACAAGCGCATGACACTCGACGACTTCGCCGCGGCGGCGAGCGAACTGCGGGCGCTCGGCGTTCGGCTGCGTGTCTTCCTGCTCATCGGGCCGCCCTTCGTGCCGCCGGACGAGCAGGACCCCTGGCTCCTGCGATCGCTTGACGCCGCTCTGGCCTCGGGCGCCTCCGTCATCTCCCTGATACCAACCCGGCCGGGCAATGGCGCAATCGAGGCGCTGGCCGCTGAACGGCTGTTCCGCGCGCCGACCCTTGACGATATCGAGCGCAGCGCCGATATCGCACTGGCGCACGTGGCGGGACGAGCCCGCCTCTTCGTGGATCTGTGGGAGATCGAGCGCTTCGCCGGCGCGGACGACAATCTGTTCTGGCGAAAAGCACGTCTCCACGCCATGAATCTCAGACAGCAGCCGCTCCCGCGCGTACCCGACGCCCGCGGCAATGCCGAGTCGCCTCGTCAACCGGGCCTGACTCCGTGATCGACGTCGATGTCGTCGTGGTCGGAGCCGGCTTCTCCGGCGCGCTCATGGCGCTCGGCCTCCGCGCTCAGGGTCAACGCGTCGCACTCGTCGAGCGCGGCCGCCACCCGCGCTTCGCCATCGGCGAGTCCTCCACGCCACTCGCCAATCTGTTGCTCGAGGAAATCGCGGATCGCTACAGTCTGCCGCGAGTCCGCACGTTCTCGAAGTGGGGCACGTGGCAGCGATCGCATCCTGATGTCGGATGCGGTTTGAAGCGTGGCTTCACCTTTCTGTTCCACACGCCGGGCGAGCCGTTCGTGGACACGGCGGCGCACACGCGACAGCTCATGGTGGCCGCGAGCCCACACGACGAGATCGCCGACACACACTGGTACCGTCCCGACTTCGATTACGCGCTCGCGCGCGAGGCCGAGGCGGCGGGTGCGATCTACCTCGACGAGACGCGCATCGACGCCGTGCGGCTCGATCGACGCGTCTCTGTTCTCGATGGGGTGCGCCATGGGCAGCCGGTGCGTATCGGCGCACGCTTCATCGTGGACGCCAGCGGGCCGAGAGGCTTCCTCCACCGCGCGCTCGCGCTCGAGGAAGCGGCGCTTCGCCACCTTCCGCCGACCGAGGGCCTGTTCACGCACTTTGAAGGCGTCGAGCGGTGGGATCGACTAAATCCACCTGGTGGCGAACCTCCTTACCCGCCCGACGACGCCGCGCTGCACCACGTGTTTCCAGGGGGATGGATCTGGATTCTCCGATTCAACAACGGCATCACCAGTGCCGGCGCCGCGCTGACCCGAAAGGGAGCAGAGACACTCGGCTGGCATGATGCGGCGCGTGGGCGCCGAAGCCCGGTGGGCGAAGGCGACTGGGAGCGCCTGCTGGCCGGCCTGCCCTCGGTGCAGGCACAGTTCCGGCAGGCTCGCCCGACGCTCCCATTCATGCACGTCCCACGGCTGGCCTACCGCAGCGCCGTGGCCGGCGGGTCGGGATGGGCACTGCTGCCATCGGCAGCGGGTGTCGTTGACCCACTTCTCTCTACCGGATTTCCATTGACGCTGCTCGGCGTCAAACGGCTGCTCGATGTGCTGGGCCGGACGTCACCAGGCGAGGAACGCGATGCCGCGGTCGCCGACTATGCGCAGACGACGCTCCGGGAACTCGAGGTCACCGAGCAGCTCGTGGCCGCGCTGTACGCCGCGATGGACGATCCGCCGCTCTTCAAGCGGCTCTCGCTCGTCTACTTCGCCGCGGCCAGTTTCAGCGAGACCACGCGGCGACTCGGACGTCCCGCACTGGCGCCCGGCTTTCTGCTCGAAGCCCACCCTCGCTTCGGTCCGGAGCTTCGCGCATGTGCCCGTGGAGCCCTCGACTTGACCCGCCTTCGCCCGTCGAGCGTCGACGGATCGGCACGGTCCGCATCACAGCCTCCTGAACACGCGCGCGCCGAACGGGATCGACTGTTCGCCCGTATCAGTCGTCTTATCGAACCGTTCGATACTGCCGGATTCCTGGACACCTCCCGGCTCGACTGGTTTCCGGTCACCGCCGACGACCTCATCGCCAACGCCGGCAAGCTCGACGCCACCGTGGACGAGATCGATGCGTTGCTGGCCCGCTGCGGATTCACGACAACCGACGCGCGCCGCGCGTCCCCCCACGGCTCCAGAAGCAGCGTCGGCAGCCCCACGAAGACAAGCGCATAGAGCGGGGGGGGCATCATGGCGCCTTGACCCACACGACATCCTGCCGAACCACGCTAATGCCGGCCGTTCGCAGTTCGAGCCGTACCATCCGGCCGTCTTCGACCCAGATCTCGAACGGGGCGGGACCTTCCGGTCTGCGAACAGTGGCGCGCCACCGCTTCGTCGCGATCACCCCGGACGAAGTTTGGACGGCCTCGTCGCTCACGCCGTCCACGCTGATGGCCGCCTCGAACCGAGGCACCACAAATGCCCGAAGCTCCGCGCCTGGCGATGCCTGGGAGAGCCGCGCCGCGAGCGCTTCGTACGCCGCGAATACGAAGTCGGGCAGCGGGATCGTATCCGGTGACACCCGATTGCCGCCCCAGTTCGTACCGCCAGACCGCACGATGTCGGTCCGGGTGCGGCCATCGGCCTGACCGAATGCGACGTGCACCACCGCACCGTCGTCGAGCACACCTAGTGCGATCCGCAGCGCCATCGACGCCAGCTCCATCGTCATGAAGCGTGGCCGCCAGGCGTCGTCGTAGCGGATATCGAACTGCCGGACCACGATCTGAAACATGCCCTTCAGCTCGCCCGTCCCCCGCAGGTGCCATTCGCCTTCATCGCGCACCAGCGAGGTGATCGTGACACCGATCGCTTCGCCGCGGTGGAAGACGCGAAATGAGGCATCACCCGTACTCTGTGCGCCCACCGGTGAGCCCGTACCGAGCACGACGAGAAAGAGATTCACACGAAGCCACCAAGTCATTGTTTGCTCCACGCATGCCTGAACTCTTGACTGGTTAGGGGGGGCGATTGAAAGCACGAACCGCCCCGGAATGTCAACGGACGTGCCATGCGGCGATGTCCCGCCCACTCGGGCCAGCTCGCACGGCGCTATCAAGCGCCAGAAGCCGCTGCCACTCGATCGTGATATGGTGCCGCTCGTTTAGATACAGCGCCAGGAGGACTGCATGTTGAAATATCGTTCATTGATTGCCGCGACGTGTGCGGCGCTCGCCATTGGCTTCCTCGCGGGTGGCCCGTGGGTGTCGGCCCAGCGGCGGGCCGCCTCGATTGCGGCCGTGCCCGACCAGAAGGGTGGCCAGGACGTGTTCGGACCGTATGAGGTCGTCGTGGGCTGGCCGAAGGACTTGGCGAGCATCCCCGGGCACGAGGCCTGGACGTTTGGGGGTGGATCGAGCGTGTATGCGGAAAGCCCGGACCGAGTCTATGCCATCCAGCACGGCGAGCTGCCCAATATCAAGAGGCCAGCGACGAAAAAGCTGAGCGACATGGGGCCGAGCATCTTCTTCCCGATCGGCCGGCTGCCGTGGCGGGATACGACTTCTGCGAGCCCCCCTGGCAATGGCGGTTCAGGCGCGCTGGCCGAAACGGGTTGGCAAGCCTGGGAGCGCAATGGCAACAAGATGGGCGTTGACGCACGCTGGGAGCACAACATCATGGTGTTCGACGGCGCCGGCAACCTGCACCCGGATACGGCGAATTTCATGCAGTGGGATGCCTCGATGCAGCGGCCGCACGCCATCACGATCAGCCCCTACGATCCGCAGAAGAATGTCTGGTTCGTCGACGATCACAAGCATGTGATTCACAAGTTCACGAACGATGGGAAGACGAAGTTGCTGACCATCGGCACGTACGGTGAGCCAGGCGCCGACGAAAAGCACTTCAACCGCCCCACGTTCATGGACTTCTTCCCCGACGGCGGCTTCGTCGTGGCCGACGGATACAACGGCACGCGCGTGGTGAAGTTCGACAAGGATGGCAAGTACGTGACGGCGTGGGGCCAGAAGGGGATCAACCTCACCGACACGCGTCCCGGATACTTCAACAACGTCCATGGCATCGCGGTTGACCCGATGACACGGCGGGTGTTCGTCAACGATCGTGGCAACAAGCGGGCGCAGGTGTTCGACGAGAACGGCAAGTTCCTGGACCAGTGGAAATTCGGCGATCTTCCGTCTGACATCCACATGATCCGCATCACGGCGGACCGCTTTCTCTGGGCGGCCGATCGGGGGACGAACAAGATCCTCAAGTACGATCTCGAGGGCCATTACCTATACGGCTGGGGCGCGTGGGGGGACTTCCCAGGTGGCATGTGGGGTGTGCACGACTTGAGCACGGACCTGCAGGGCAACCTCTACGTCTCCGAGGTCGACAAGGGCGGCGCGCAGAAGTTTCGGCCGCGGGCGGGCGCGAATCCTGACTACGTGATGGGCAAGCCCGTTCGCTCGGCCTGGCGGTAGGACCCAGCGGCGGTGCGCCGACCCGGTCGTGAGTAACCTGGAGCCGCTGCGGTGCGAACGCCGCGGCGGCGCCAGATCCTATACCCCACAACCGCCACGCGCTCCTCATCACGAGCGCGCGGCTTCTTCGGTCCTACGTCGTGGTAACGAACGCCTCAACCCGGCCGCGCCGCTCGTCCCACCATAGCTCCAGCAGCAGCGTCGGCGGCCCCACGATGAAGAGCGCATAGAGCGGGGCGTACACCACGTCCGCCAGCCGAAGGCCCATCTCCACGAGGGCCACGATGATGACGACGAGGCACTGCGCCCAGCGGCGGCGCACCGTCGTACGCGGATCCGTGATCATGAAGAAGATGAAGAGCTGGTACATTGGGCCGGTGATGGGTGCGGCGGCGGCCAGCCACGGGACACCGGTGACCGCACTCCGGACGAGAGACAGCGCAAGGAACGCCGCCACGTAGGTCAGGCACATGTGGAGGCGCCCGAGCCGCCACAGGATGATCCCGCCGAGTACCCAGATCTCGATCATCGGCCAGACCTGGTTGCCCCACTGGATGCTCAAGGCCACCACCGTGGCCGGAGCCAGCAGGAACAGCGCGCACAGCCCGAAGTTCGACGGATTCCAGAGATGCCGTCCCTTCACCCGCAGGACGTACTTCGACAGAATCGAGAGCACGCTGCCGATGACAAACGGCCAGACCAGCGGCGTCCGCACCAGCATGCCGACGCTGATGCCGGTGATGTAGGCGCTCGCCAGGTGCGGCCACTTGCCGAACACGACCCGGCCGAGCACGAGCTCGGTGGCGATGGCGGTGGCAATGGCGAGTGCGGTGAGTGTGTAACTCTCCAGGATGCCGAACGAGAGGTGGCCGACGAGCAGCACGAACGTCACGAGCACCGGGGCGAGGTACCGGTTGTCGATCGCCACGAGCCATCGGCGGATCACGCCGGCTCCTTGATCCGGTGGAGTGTGTCAACTGCCGGAGTCTCGAGGGTTTGACGGCGCCCGGACGGCCACCTGATGACCGCGCGGTCCACCGTCGCGGCGACGCCAAGCCCGTAGTGCAAGCGCCGTTGATTCTGCGCGCTGAACCCGCTCCCGCCGCTGACTTCCTGCGTCTGGACCTGTCCGTCCCAGTGCAGCTCGACCCGCGCGCCGATCGCGCTCCTGTTGCTCATCGTTCCTTCGAGTTCCAGCTCGATCCAGTGGCGCCCAGGCTGCACGCGGTTTCTGTACAACAGCAGCGGGCCGCGTTGATTTGCCACGACGATATCGAGGGTGCCGCTGTTGGTGAAGTCCGCAAGCGCTACCGCGCGGCCGTCATACGTGTCCGTCGCGCCCGCCACCTGAGCCACGTCAGTGAACCGCCCCGCGCCATCGTTCAGCCAGAGCCGCTTGGGTTGATAGCCGGAGAGCGTCCGGTCGCGCATCGGCGGCCAGTTCGCCGCGTCGGCGATGATCGCGCTGTGACCGACGGCAATCTGAGAGAAGTCGTACCAGTAACTCTCGCGCGTCTGGCCGGAGACGTAGCCGTTTACGAGATAGAGATCCGTACGCCCGTCGTTGTTCACGTCTCCAAACTGCGCGCCCCAGCTCCAGCCGCCCAAATCAATGCCGAGACTGGTCGCCAGGTTCTCGAACGTCAGCATGCCGGGCTGTTTCGGCACCCACAGGTTATTACCCTGTATGAGCACACCCGGTTCGGAGATATTGGTCTGGTAGATCGACAGGCGGCCGTCATTGAAGATGTCGCCAATCGAGGCGCTCATGCCGCTCTTGGGCGCACGTCCGACGCCGCTTTCGCGGCTGACGTCCACGAATTTTCCGTCGCGATTCGCGAAGAGCTGGGACACGCCATAGTCGTTGGCCAGGAAGAGATCCGGGCGACCGCTCCCTGAATAGTCGGCTGCCGCCACGGCCAGCGTCCAGCGGCGCGTGTCGATACCTGCCGCGGCAGTCGTGTCCTCGAACGTGCCGTCGCCGCGGTTGCGCAACAGGTACTTGCGGCCGCCGTTCTCGGCGTACTCGAAGCTCTCCGGCATGACTCGGGTCGTCTCGAGCTTCCAGAGGTTCACGTGCTCGGGCCAGTAGCCGGCTAGAAACAGGTCCAGTCGGCCGTCCGCGTCGTAGTCGAGCCACACCGCGCTGTTCGCGTTGACCCAGTCTGGAAGCCCCGCCCGGTCAGTCACCCGCGTGAACGCCTTTCCCTTGTCGTTGTGAAACAGCTCCGGGCGCCCGTACTTGTAGAGAAACAGATCCTCGTAGCCGTCGTTGTCGTAATCGCCCCACACCGCACCCATCGACGCGCCCGTCCCGGTCTGGTTGACGTCCGCCACGCCCAGCGCCGCCGCCACGTCGCTGAAGGTCCCGTCGCCGTTGTTGCGATAGAGGCCGTTGGCGGATCCTTCCGCGCTGTCGGTGACGTAGAAGTCCTGCCAACCATCGTGATCGAAGTCCGCGATGGCGACCGCGGCCCCCATCGCCGCCACCATCGGCATGATGTGATCGAGGCGGCTGTCGAAGGTCGGCGCATGGTGCACGAACGACGCGCCAGCGCTCGCCGCGACATCCTCGAGGTGAAACCCAAAGCGCGCGATCGTGTCGGCGGGTCCCGTCCGGGAGACCGGCTCGACCCGTCCGCCATCAACAGCGGATCGATTGAGGATGACGACCGCTACGAGGAGACCCGCGAACAGCAGCGTGAGAATCGGCCGCAGCAACGCTCGGGTAGCCATCTATCTTTGTGGTCTCTGTGTCTCTGCGGAGCCCTTGGAGGGAAACAGACCGCGGAGGTAGCGATCGGGCGACACGAAACGCGTGTGGTACGTCTGCCAGTCCTCCGGATGACGCAGATAGGCGGGATCATCCCTCAGTTCCAGCGATCCGCCAGGAGCGGTGTACTCGGGGCGGTCGTGCAGCGGCAGCGGCTGCACCGTCTTCGAATAGCCGGTGTTGTAGTCGCCGTCCTTCTCCCAGCCGTCGCCCACGAGCACGAAGTCGCGTACCCATCCGGCCGGAGGGGCTGGCGGCGCCTGGAACGACAACCGCAGCTCGTCGCCGGCATTCATGATCACGTAGCGATCATCAGTCCGCGCCAGAAGGGCCGAGACATCCCCGAATCTGGTGTGGTACCCGATGAGATCGCGCCAGCGCGGCGCCGTATTGGCAAGCTCTGCATAACGCGGCAACTCTGGCGCGTGCGCCGTTCGATCCTCAGACGTGCTGGAGAATCCACGGTACTGAAGGTCGGCGCGGGACATCGACAGGTGGGTCTGCCTGAGTCGCGCATCTGGCGCCGGAAGGGCCCAGGCCAGGCGGTCCCAATAGACCTCCATGTTCGTCCGCAGCCGGACACGCCGGGCACCAGTGGGTCGCTTCGAAAGATCAATCAGAATCGTCTTGTTCTTGCCGGCCGGAAACCCAAGGTCGGCATCGAGCATCCGCCAAGCGCCCCCGGGCTCCTGCATCTCGAGCACGAGACCGTGCGGCGGCGTCACGCTCCCCTGCCCGATTGCCACGTTGATGCTGCTGTCCGTGGGATAGACCCATCCCTGGGCGACGAGCCAGAGCGCCCCGCGATCAGGAACGTCGTCATCGAGCTCGATCTCGAGCGCATGCTCCCTGGTCAAACCCTGGTACGCTCCGCGCTCGAAGCCGGCGGCATGCCGCCCATCCAGAGCGAGGATCTCACCGGTGACGTCCAGGCGCTGGTCATCCCACGCCCCGGCCACCGGGCGCAATGCGGACATCGCGTGCAGGGCCATCTTCGGCGCCTCGCGCGCGAAGCGCTCGTCCACGAACACCTCCGAGCCGGAGGGATGATCGACCACCATCAGCGAGACGTGATCGAAGAAGTGCGTCTCCCAGAGCTCGGCGGTGATACGCACGTCGTACATTCCGTCGCGCGGCACGAGCTGATCGCCGCGAATCTTCACCCAGTCTTCGGTCTCGGTGACGCCCGCGGTGTCCTGCGCGTTGATGCGCAGGCCGAGCGGCGAGCGCCAAAGGAAGTCGGTGACAAAGCCCATCTCCTCGCCGTTGTAGGCAAAGACCCACGGGCAAGACCCTTTGAGGCGCTGCTCGGCCACCACGGGTTGATCAACGCGGAGGTCGAATTCGGCCTGCACCACCCCGTTCGGCCAGACGAACCGCGCAACGTCCACCGCCGCGCGCGTGCCCAGACCGACATGGACGGGCGCGCCGGTCAGCAGTTGCTTCTGCAGAAGCAGACCGGACCGGATCTCGACCTCTCCACCCACGCCAAATGCATTGATCCGCTGATCCCCCAGGGTCATCGTCGCGCGTGCGCGGATCACCTGCCAATGGTACGGCTGCGTGCCGCGAGCCAGCAGCCTGACCGGGCGTCCGGCGGAGACGCCGACGAGATCCAGCATCCCATCCGCGTTGAGGTCGAGCACACTGGATATCTCGGTATCAGAAGCGGCCGGGAGAGACTCAAGTGCGCCCCTCTCGTCGGCCAACCACAGACGCGAAGCGCCGCCACCGGCGGCCACGAGATCGAGTCCACCGTTGTTGTCGAGATCGGCGAGCGAGATCCGGTACGTACCCGGTGCCGCGTCAACGGGGAACCCGTTCCACGTGGCAATCTGCTGTTCGTCCGGCTGCTCCGTCACGCGCGTCTCGGACGAGGCTGCGGCCGACGAACGCCGGACCGCCCCGCGCGCATCGAGCGTCAGGAGGTCAATGATGCCGTCGGCATTCGCATCTCCCAGAGCGAGCGCGATGATGGGAGCGACCTGGGCAGTGGCGGCGGAAGTACCTCCAGCACCACCACTACGTGGCTGACGAAGCTCGAAGACACCCGCCTGCTGGTTCGTGAACAGGTGCACCGAGCCGGCCGCGTCGAGCATCGCCGCATCTGGATCACCGTCCCGGTCGAGATCACCCCACGCAAAACCGCGCGCGCCGTCAACTCCCCTGAATGAGCGGAGCTCGCGGCTGGTGCCGTCTCCATTGTTCCTGATGACAAGCGGCTCTCCGGCAACCACGCCCAATATCAGGTCCAGGTCGCCGTCCATATCCAGGTCAGCCGTCCACGCGCCGGCCGCGGCCAGCAATGCCGCGCTGACGCCGAGCGCCGCACGTGGGGCGTCGGCAAACATTCCTTCGCCGCTCTGCAGAAGGAGACGACTTCCCCGGCTCCCAGCCAGGAGCAGGTCGGTGCGAAAATCATGGTTCCAGTCGAGCGGCACGACGATGTCCACGCCCGCAAAGAGCCACGAGGCCGGTTGCACGCCCACGCGCCGGAGCGCGCCATCGCCAGCCGCGAATACGCCGGGCGTGCCCTCCGCGTCCATCGGCCATGCGACGACCCTCGCCGCGGAGCCGGCGTCCAGCGGCTCGCTCGCATACGAGAGCGCCCGGTCAGGAGCCGAGGGTGTCGAGCTTGGAGTCGGCAGCGCGAAGAAGCGATCGAAAGCCTCCGCGATCAACTCCGACGGCACGCGGACGGCCTGGAGGCTGTCGCGGTAAGCTGGCACCGGGGCGAGGACGTTGCGGAGAAAGGCCAGCTCACGTCCGGCCGCTTGTGGGTTGCTACCGGCCGCTGTGCGGAGGGAGGCGAGCTGCTCGAGGGCCGGCGCCGGCCACCTGGTTGAGAGAGCGGCGATACGTGTCACGAGCGCGTCAAATCTTGCGTGATCGCCGCGGCGCGCGGCCAGCCGCGTGCGCTCGATGAGAACTGCCAGATTCTCCGGCTGGAGCGCGAGGATTGCATCGAGAAGCTGCTCCGCCTCGATGTCTGCGGTATCACTCGTCTCGCGCGCGCGCTCCAGCGCCTCGGCGAGCGCGAAGCGCGGGCGGACACTGCGCGGATCGAGCACGGCGGCACGGCGCAACCGGGCGATCGCAGAATCGAGATTCCCACGCGAGAGATCGAGTGCTCCCCTCAGCATCTCGATATCGCTGCTGCCAGGTGCGAGGGCCGCCGCCCGATTGACCGCCTGCACGGCCGCGTCGGGCTCGGCCCGCCGCAGGTGCACAAGCCCGAGGTTTGCCCACCCAGCAGGCTCCATCGGCGCAATCACCGTGGCCCGAGTGAAGTCGGCCTGCGCGTTGTCCAGGAGGCCGGTGTCGAGCGCGGCGAGCCCGCGGTAGAATGTCCTTACAAGCTGCTGGTACTCGTCAGAATCTGGAGACGGTCCCGCCGCGCTCTGCCGCGCGTTGAAGTACCAACCGGCACCCGCCACGCCCAGAGCACTCAGTGCGGCTACGAGTACCAGCCGAGACGAAATCCCCACCGACCAATGCCGTAGGCGAATGCGAGACCCCAATAGAAAATGAAAAACGTGCCGCCAGCAATCAGCGAAACACCACTCAATAGTGCCATCCGCTGCGGCCGGGTCGAAACCCAGCGGCTGAGCGGCTGGCCAGCGCCGTACACGAGCGCGAGAAAGATCACCACCATGAGTGCGATCTGCCCAAGCCCCTGCACCACCATGACGCCGGCGCCGTACAACGGGCTATTCGCCGCGGCCGCGTACGTCAGGAAGTCCCGCATTACCGGGTACGGTCGACCGACCATGAACGCACCCACCATGAGGCCGAGCAGCCCAGCCTTGGTGGTAGGCTGAGCAAAAAAGCGCGCGTCATGGGAGACACTCGCCGCACGAGACGTTCGAGGAACCCGAGTTCGACAGCGCCCCACGCCAACATCATCGCCCCCAGGACACTGAAGACGATTCGTGCCTGCGCCCGCCGAATCGCGCTGTTGTTGAAGGCATCGATGCCGGAGGGCCCGAGCGCACCGACGAACATTCCGTACACGATGCCAACCAGCACGACGCCGGCTGTAAAGATGGCAAGCGCGGCGTACCTGACACGCTCCGTGAGGGTGTACGACATGTGGGGCCTTATCTTCTTCCGCTCAGAGCGGAGCCCATTCTATCATTCGGGATGGCCGTTCGCGCCTGGAGGAATCTGCCGGGAGGCATTCGAAATCGAGGTGCGATCGGGGCAATCGTTCGACCCACGAAGAAAGCCCTCCGCCGCGCATCAGCGCGGCGGAGGGACATGGGTCGTGCCGTTTATGTTTGAGGAACGTGACTCTTACTTGGGATCACTAACCGGGTTTCCAACAGCCTTGTTGTAGGCCGCGACTTCAGAGGCCGAGCACAGCATCTCCATCGTGTCAAAGCCCGCCGGCATCAGACGCATGGGAAATTTGTCGAGTGCCACCCATGGCTTGGTGTAGAACTTCGGGTCATCAATAATCGTTGTGATTTCCAGGGTGTTACGGTCCTTGCGATGGAAGATCTCCTGGACCTTGAGCGCGTCGCTGTGCGGCCGGCCGGCGTTATCGATCCAGGTGGTCTCATTCATCCCCACCGTGTCGACGACGAACGTATAGTCGTCGGTCCACTTACCGACGGAGTATCCGTACCACCGTGGTTCTTCGTCGGTGGGGAGTTGCCGGCCGTCGGTCCACACCTTCCGCCATGTCTGCAGGAACTGATAGAGCAGAACGACCTGGCTCGGGTTCTCCATGATCTGCAGGGTTCGCAGCTCGTACAGGTTGGCTCGCGGGAAGCCCCCGGGGTCGCACGAGTTCAGCCAGTCGTTAATCAGGCCAGGAGCGACCTCGTTGACGCCAAACCCCGGCTTGTTGAGCGCGAGCGCCGCCAACCCGGCAGGTGTGTACGGCAGTTGATGCTCAGGCCTGGTGGTCGAGGGCATGTTCTTCGCGCCAAGAGCCTGAATACCAGCCCCACCGCCCGCGTCCCAGATCCCGGCCAGACTACGGCGAGGAGCCGGCCCCGATGCCGGGAAGACCGTTCCTGGAGGATTCGCCTGCGTCGAATTGTTCCACGTCTTGAACTGTGGTGCGGGCGCGGTCCGTGCGGCCGCTGGTGCGGTCTGTGCGCCAAGGTACGAGCGCAAACCTGATGTGAACATCAAAAGGGTCGCCATCGCGATCGTTGAAGCCAATAGCCGTCTTGTCATCGTTCAGACTCCTTCCTGGCAGAACCTTACGGCTGCGCTGCCGGGGCAGCCGCAGGCGGCGCCTGACCGCCGCCGGTACGGTAGACCTGGCCATCAGCGAGCGTGACCTGCCTGATGCGACCAACGGGAAGATCGTTCTTCGCGACGACCAAGACCACGGTGACTTCGTCACCAACCTTGAACGAGGTCTTGCTCCAGCCCGCCCTGACCATGTCCGGCGGATTGCTGACCTCGGCGGCCCAATTGATGACCTTGCCTGTCTCATCCTTGACGTCGAATTTCAGGAAGCAGTGGGGATTGCCCCATAACCACTGCGTCACGGTTCCCTTCAACGTAATCTGCGTCGCCGTCGCATACGCGGCGTTGCCATGGTGTGCAAAAAGCGGGACGGAAACCGCGGTGATGCTCGCCGCCGCGATCAAGAATGCCAAGAGCTTATTTCTCACGAGGTGCCTCCATAGTTTGTTTCACTCTGAACTTGAATCGGATATCTTCTCTACCTGTCTGCGGGTTCACGGAACGGGCACAGGCACGGCCGGCCTACCGAATTTCGTTGTCTCAATCGCGACGTTAACTTGTACGTCGCTCAACTCCGTGATCGACCGCCCATCGGTCCACGTGGTCACCATGCGAAACGGGAGCTTCACCCCGGCGACATCGCGATAATCTGCGTATTCTACCTTCGTGGGCACGCGACCCACCATCGTCTTACTATACCGAACCTGCCTGATTAGCAAGCCGGATTCCCGGTCAAAGTATAGCTTGACCGCCGATCCCGCTGGACTGATGCCTTGGACGAACAGAACGTCGCGATTGTCAATCGTGGTGGGAAATCCGACGCGCCACTGTGTCAACGACTGCTTAAGCTTTGCCGGAAAAAATAGCGCCGCATCGACCTTGGCCGCATCCAACTCTTCTGCAGTCATCGGTAGCACGGGGACCGGGACCTCTGACAGCGGAGCCGCGATCCATCCGCCGATTCCGTCAAACACAACCGAGCGATCGCCATTGCGGGAGCGTACCGTGGTGGCATGCTGTCCGGTCGCGCGGGCGACGACTTCCACGGGGTATTTCTCGATGACGTCGTCGTAGTCCTGACGTATGCCTTTCGCGGAAATGCTGGAGATCCCAGCTAGCCTCTGTAGGCCCCCGATAGCCTGCAGATACTTGTCCAGGACCTGATCGGCCGCCGGCGCCCTCGGAGCCTGTTCCGGCAGTTCATCCGGTTCAATATAGACCGGCTCCGCGTATTGCACATCCAGGCTCGGAATAATCTGGGGCCGGATATCGCCACGGTGACAGGAATAGCATGTCACGATCTGACGTCCCTGAAAGTTAGCGCGATTGAGCGCATTCACCATCAGGACCATCCGGCGCGTCGTCTGCTTTCTCAGCGGTCTATCGTCAGCATAGCTGGCCCAATCGCTTCCACTCTCTTCCCCATGACAACTGGTGCAGTTCAGCCCCAACGACGCTGAAAAGAATCCCATCGTCTGCATGAACTCGTTGACGGTGATCCCCTTCAGCACCTGGACACTCTTAAAGACATCCTCAGCCATCACAGGCTTCGGTGCCGGCGCCGCCTGGCCGGCCACCGACGCCACGGCCAGCAGCCAGGCGGCTGCTGTGCCCACAACGCCAAGGAGTATTCGCTTCGACTTGAGCTTCAACCTCATCTCTGCCTTCCCGCCTCGCCGAAACTTCCACTGCGATGCGACACTAGAAATCGATCTGCGTGCTGATCTTGAGAAAGCGCGCCTGCAGCACGCTCGTTGGCCGCCACAAAGTGGCGTAGTTGGTGTTCAGCGCCGTTACCGTGTCCCCATTTGTCAGGTTGTAGATGTCGAGACTAATCGTTGCACGGCGCTCCCCTAGACGAAGAATCTTCCCGACTCGAAGATCGAGCTGATTGATCCGCTCTCCGTATAGAACCCCTGGCGCGACGAGATTCACCGTGGCGTTGGCTGCGCCGCCGGCGAGCGGCCGGCCAAGCGTGCGCGCCGCTTCGGCGCTCGGCACATTGTAATTTGCAGCAAGCGTCGTCGAGGAAGGGATGCTCTGGAACGTGGCCGACACCTGCACGTCAACGCGCGGCAGCACGTACATGCCGAGCGCCTTGGCTTGCGTCAGCATGGGTGTCTCAACGTGGCAGTACGGGGTGGAGGTGGCGAGAGGTGCCATCTCCGGCAACTTCGCCAATATCTCGCAATTGTCCGTCGTCGTCCTGCCGCTCGACAGACCTCCTTGCAATAACAGTCCGTTCTGCAGACGGGCCTGGAGCCCCACGTCAAAGCCGTTCCAGTGTTCAATCTGCTTGCCGAAGTCGTCGGACAGGGCAATCTTAATATTGGAGGGTCGACCGAACGACGTGGGCTTCAAGTCGAACAGCCCGGCAATCGTCTGCGCACCCCCGCCAGGAAGGCGCGAGTCCGTCGGCGCGACGATGCTAAATGCATCAAAATCTGCTGGGGATAAATTCAGGTCATCCGACGCAGCGAAGTTGCCAAACCAGCGTCGGTAATAGGCCACGTCCAGCGATACGCGCGGGAGGATCTCGCGCTGCACGCCTGAAGAAAACTCCCAGTCGTACGGGCGCGCGCCCCAGCCTGAACGAAGTGCGAGATCCCGAACCTGACCGCTCAGCTGCGTTCCAAACGCGCTATTCGCCAACGCACCGCATTCGCCGTTCGCGGCCGGATTGACGAGATCGCATTGCGGAACAAAATCTCCATTGATCCCGAGCCCGCCACGATCGTTCCACGAACGCGTGGTGACATTCGTCAACCGGCCGATTGGGTTGGTGTTGGACCCGAGGCCACCCAGAGCCTGGCCGGCCACGTACCTGTTGAGGGACACCCTCAGGGCGGTCTTTCCATCCCCCCGCAGATCGTAAGCCCATCCAGACCGGAACGTGAGGTCCTTCCAGTCCAGGTTGTCTTCAGCAGGGAACGCCCAGTTCCGATTCGGCACGAGCGGTGCGGGCCCAAGTGTCTGCTCGGGGTACCCGGCGTTGAGGTAATCGAAGCGCACCGCACCGGTAAGCGTCATGCGACCGACCGTCCATAGATCCTGCGCAAAGATCCCCATGTCGTGATGGAGGTCGCTCTTCTGCGTGAATGGCGTGGCAAAAATAGAGATCTGGTTCGGCACGCCGTTGTTGAACCGATAGCGGTACGGGATGCCATTATGGTAGGTCGTCGCTTGCAGATAGCCGAACGAGTCTTGATAACCGGCCTTAAAATTATGCGCGCTCGTCACGTACGACACGGCGGCGCGATACGTGTAATTCGGAACCCAAGTGTTATTAAATGCCCCGAGGATACCGTTTCCGGCGGTTCCAGGTCCGTGATAGTTGAGACCACTGGACTGTTCCGTGACGCCGATGAGTGATGGATACAGTGCGAGTTCCGCCGGCGAAACATCGTCCAGCGAACCGCCCCCAGAACTCGGTCGCAGGTGCATGGTGCCCCATCGCAGCGTCTTGTGGAACACGACAGCTTCAGCCAGGATCCGGTTAGTCAGCGGAGCCTTCCACTCACCAATCAACGTTTCCTGTTGCGGGAAGCGCCGTTCGTTGGCCGCCTCAGGCGACACCGTTGCGCTGATGCCGTTCGGGCACAAGCAACTGACATTGTGACCGAACGTGCCAGAGAACTTGTGCTTCTGGCTCGCCTGCCACGTCACTCGGATTTGCGCATCCTCCCAATCGCCGACGGTGGACAGCGCCGGCCGGCTCGGATCGGCCTCATACGTCCACACGTCAGGCTTGAATGCGTTCTTGTTGTGGAACATCCCCGCCGCGTAGTTCTGCGCCCCGACATAACGAAGCGTCGTGTAGTACCACAGCGCATTCCGCTTGATCGGCCCGCCGAAGCCCGGGTTGATGTCCCAATTCTTCTTGATGTTATTGATCGAGGTCAGCCCTCGGTCCTTCAGCCGCTGCGTGAAGTTCTCACTCGCCATGCTCTCATTGGCGAAGGTGAGGAAGGCGGAGCCATTAAAGGTGTTGCCGCCATCCTTGGGGATGAAGTTGATGCGCACGCCGCCGGTACTCGACTCCGCCGAGGCCGCGCCAAAATCGACCGTGATCTCCGAAGCCGCGCCAACGTTGGGCTGAATTCCGCTCTGACTGCCGCCGGCCGTCTGCAAGTCGTTGAGATTGGAGCCATTCTGCAGCAGGCGCTGGTCGTTCGCTCTGCCGCCGTGGGCCGACAAGGCCGCCCTCGAATCACCCTGACTCCCGCCGACGTCGGTACCGCTCGAATTGACACCCGGAATCAGGACGCCGAGGTTATAGAAGTTCCTTCCGGTTGGAATCGACGCGATGACCTCACTGCTCAGCACCTGTTGTTTGGTCGTGCTCTGCACGTCGACGATCGGGGCCTCGCCCGTGACAGTGATGGTTTCTTCGAGCGCGCCGACGCGCAATTCAGCGTCCACCGACGCCGTAATGGAACCGGCCAGCTCGATACCGTCACGCTTCAAGGTACTGAAGCCTGGCAGGATGAAGGTCACCGTGTAGGGCCCGGGCCGGAGATCGACGATTCGGTATCCTCCGCTTCCGTCGGTGACGACCGAACGTACCTTCTCAATCAGCACCGGACTCGCCGCTTCCACGGTCACTCCGGGAAGGACGGCCCCGGAGGCGTCCTTCACCGTCCCGGTCAAGGACGCTTGAGCAAACACCGCTGCGGGGAACAGGACCGGGGCCGCGATCACCGCGAGAATCAGGATCAGTCTTGTCATTTCCACACCTCACTTGGAGATGCCGCAACGCATGATTGAGGGTGCAACCTAGCCGATTGAGCAATCAGCGACAATACCTGAATACCGGCATGCCCGTGCCGCGATCTTCTCGCGCCTGGCGTCTCGCGTGAGAACCAACGTCACACTGTAGGCCGGCTCTCTCCGTGATGGGTCTTGCTGCGGGGGCGCCTCCAGTCCGCCAGCGTCCACAGCCGCGATCGTTGAATCTGTCTCACGCGAGAGTCTCGGACCAGGTTCGCGACCATGGCCTTGTTGTTGAGTCCGAGCGTCGCGGCAAGGTCCGTGGACGCCATCGCCCCCCCCCGCTGGCGCAGGAGCGCCACGGCGGCATCCCGGTGGTAGGCCTTCGGCCTCACCCACGCAGACGCGTCCAGGCGGAATCGAAGGGGCGATCGGGCCTCATTCAGC
>JBEBGB010000963.1:0-1928 GCA_040081675.1 Vicinamibacterales bacterium | reverse complement strand
TGCGCAGACTCTCGCCCGCGGTGTACTCGGTCAGGAGCGCCCAGGCTCGCTCGCGCGTGATCAGATCATGTGACACGTGAAGGCACCAGGTTGCCCGACACCACACTCCAGACCGCAGAGCGCAGAAAAACGCCGGGGCACGCATGATAACGTTGCGCCCGGACGCGCACAACCCGAGGAGTCGCTACACGTGCCTGCATCGCCGTCAACGACCGACGCCACCGGACTGGATACCGAGTTCACGAGGGGCCTGGGCCTGTTCGACTCCACGATGGTGGTGGTCGGCTCGATGATCGGGTCTGGCATCTTCATTGTCTCGGCCGACATGGCACGCACGATCGGCAGCCCGGGCTGGCTGCTCGTCGCCTGGCTCATCGCCGGCGTCCTGACCGTGACGGCTGCACTCTCGTATGGCGAGCTCGCGGCGATGATGCCTCGCGCAGGTGGCCAGTACGTCTACCTCCGCGAGGCGTTCTCGCCCCTCTGGGGTTTCCTGTACGGATGGACGTTGTTCCTTGTCATTCAGAGCGGCACGATCGCGGCTGTCGCAGTCGGATTCGCGCGCTTCATGGGCGTCCTGCTGCCAGGGATTGCCGAAGACCGCTACCTCGTGAGCCCGATCCACATCAGCGCCGGCTACGCGGTGTCGCTCTCCGCCGCTCAACTGGTGGGCGTACTGCTCATCGCACTCCTCACCTGGACGAACACGCAAGGTCTGCAGTACGGACGCGTGATTCAGAACATCTTCACCACGGCAAAGGGCGGCGCGCTGGCGGCGCTCATTCTCGCCGGACTGTTTCTCGGCTGGAACGACCTGGCGGTGTCGGACAACTTCGGCGGACTCTGGTCCGTGCGAGGTGCCAGCGACATCGTCCCCGGGCTGACGGCAACGACGGCGTTCGGACTGTTCGTCGCGGTCTGCGTGGCGCAAACCGGATCGCTCTTTTCCGCCGACGCATGGAACAACATCACGTTCACGGCAGGTGAAGTGAAGGACCCGCGCCGCAACATCGCTTTGTCGCTCGCGCTCGGAACAGCCATCGTCATCGGCCTCTACCTGCTGGCGAACCTGGCCTATCTGGTGACCTTGCCGTTCGACGCCGTGCAACACGCACCGGCCGACCGCGTGGCCACCGCGACGCTCGACGCCATCATTCCTGGCGCAGGCGCCGCGATCATGGCGGTGGCGATCATGGTGTCCACCTTCGGATGCAACAACGGACTGATTCTGGCTGGTGCGCGGGCCTACTACGCCATGGCGCGGGATGGACTGTTCTTCAAGAAGGCGGGCGAACTGAACCAGGCAAAGGTACCCGCCGGAGCGCTGGTGCTTCAAGGCATCTGGTCGGCTTTTCTGGTACTGCCACGCACCTACAACGCCTCAACGGCCACCTACGGCAACTTGTACAGCAATCTGCTCGACTACGTCGTCTCCGCCGCGTTGATCTTCTATGTGCTGACGATCCTCGGCGTGTTCCGGCTGCGCGCAACAAGACCTCACGCTGAGCGGCCCTACAAGGCCGTCGGCTACCCTGTCGTCCCAGCGCTGTATATCGTCGGAGCCACGACGATCCTCCTGGTGCTGTTCGTCTATCGAAGCGCCACGACGTGGCCGGGCCTGGGCATCGTGCTGTTGGGGGTGCCGGTGTACGCGTGGTGGACGAAACAGCGGTCGGCGTAAAGGGCGATGGGCCGTAGGCGATGGGCGGTAGGCAACGAACAGAGCCTTCCCTCGGCGCCACGCACCAACGCTACGTACAGCCAACTGGGCTCTAGGCTCTGGGCTTGACGAGCACTTGATCGACCGTCCTGACCGTCCTGACTTTCCCGACCGTCCTGACCGTCCCGTCCAGCCATCTTCGCTCTCATCTCAGCCGCCTGGCATGCACGTGGGCGCCGCGGCGCGCCACCTTCACCTCGACGCGATG
>JBEBGB010000962.1:0-1932 GCA_040081675.1 Vicinamibacterales bacterium | reverse complement strand
TCTCGGCGGCGTCGACCTACTCCGACATGATGGCTGCGCGTCGAAGCGTTTCTCTTGCGATCGAACAGTCGCGGGCTCGCATCGACAGCTGGACCTCACGCCGCGGGAGCCGACCCAATCTCGTGCTGAACTACACACAGCGAAGCGGACCGCCGATCGGACGTTCGCTCTCTCGGGGTGAACGCGTGTCGCGCCCATGCGACCGGGCTCTGGTCGTGCTCCGATGGCTCGAGCGCGAGCGGCAATGGATTGTCCTGACGTCGTATCCGGAGACGAGACGATGAGTGCGGCGAAGAAGCGAGCATCAGCACCCGAGTTTCCGGCGCTGACGCAGTTCCTGTCAGGGTACTTGCACCAGGACTTTGTTCTCGACCACAAGACGCCCGAAGGCGCCCGCGACGCATTCTTGACGGACGCAAACGCTCGTGAACGAGCCGCGGTGGCCGACGAGTTCGAGCGATTTCTCGCTTCGACGCAGACTCTCTCCTGGGCAGACGTTCGCACGGGCTTCAGCGCGCTCGGTGCCGCGTGGACACCGAAGTCGAGAGCGGCGCTGAGCGACTTCGCGCGTGGGTTCCAGGCTGGCCCAAGGCGGCGGACCAGGTGATGCGGCATCTCGTCTTGCGAGCGGCGGTTGCTGTCATGTTGAGCGCGGGCGTTGCGGTCATGGGCGCACGCGCGGCCGCTGGAGTAGTGGTCAGCGGCACGGTCAGCGGTAGCGACCAGGGATTCCTGACAGGCGCACTGGTTGTGCTCGACGGAGCGCAGCGTCGGGAGACGCACACCGACGCAGACGGTCGCTTCACATTCGTGGACGTGCCGCGCGGCAGGCACCGGTTTGTGGCGTCGGCGGACGGCTATCTGCCGATGGACCGGCCCATGGACGTCGGCGACGTCTCGGTCTCCCTCGACGTCGTTCTGCTGCGCTTGCCGGGGCTTCAATAGCGCGAAGTACAATTCGCTGTGTCGTTCCCCGACCTTCGCACCTTCCTCGACCAGCTTCGCCGCACGAACGACGTCGTCTTCGTAGACGCGCCTGTTGATGCCGCGCTCGAAGCCGCTGAAATTCATCGTCGTGTCATTGCGACGGGCGGTCCGGCGCTGGTGTTCCGGAACATCACCGGCGCGGATTTTCCGCTGGTCACGAATCTCTTTGGCACCGCCAGACGCGCGGAATTGGCCTTCGGCGATCGGCCCCTGCGACTGATTCGTCGGCTCGTGGAGCTGGTCGAGACGCTCCTGCCTCCGACGCCCGCCAAGCTGTGGGGTGCGAGAGATGTCGGTTTGGAACTTGTGAAAGTCGGGCTGAAGCGAGGTCGCGGGGGACCGATCAGCGAAGTCGTCACCAGCGACGTCCGACTTGATCGACTGCCGGCGATGACGACGTGGCCAGAGGATGGCGGACCGTTCTTTACGCTGCCGCTCGTCTACACGCAACACCCGGATGGACGCGGCCACAACCTCGGGATGTATCGGCTGCACGTGCATGACGCGCGTACGACAGGGATGCACTGGCAAATTGGGAAGGGTGGTGGCTTTCACTATCAGGTTGCGGAGTCGCGCAATCAGCCGTTGCCGGTGACGGTGTTCCTGGGTGGACCACCCGCGCTCATCCTCTCGGCCATCGCGCCGCTGCCGGAGAATGTGCCCGAGCTGATGCTTGCGTCGCTGATTTCTGGCGAGCGGCTGAAGCTGACCGAAGGGCCGTGGCCGCATGCGCTCGTGTCGAATGCGGAGTTCGCGCTCATCGGAGAAGTACCTCCGCATGTCCGGCGTCCGGAGGGCCCGTTCGGCGATCACTATGGCTACTACTCGTTGCAGCACGACTACCCCGTGTTCAACGTGAAGCAGATGGCGAGGCGCCGCGACGCCATGTTTCCTGCGACGGTGGTGGGCAAACCGCGCCAGGAAGATTTCTTCATCGGCGATTTG
>JBEBGB010000961.1:0-1934 GCA_040081675.1 Vicinamibacterales bacterium | reverse complement strand
GCGACGCGGCCCGCCGCGTTGGCGGCAACCTTCGCACGCGAGCGCGAACAGGCCTTCCTCTTTCGCGACCTGGCGACGCTCAGAACCAACATCACGCTGTTCAACAACGTCGACGACCTCAGATGGAAGGGACCCACGCCCGCGTTCTCATCGCTGGCTGCGCGGCTCGACGCCGCCGTTGTTCAGCCCGCGACACACCGTCCGGCCCGCTCGCGTATCTGACGGAATTCTGTTCCGCACGACGCGCCTGATCTTCGACGCGACGCATCAGGGCCATGATGACAACCTGATGCCTCTAAAATCAGACATTCCCGCCGTTTCATCATCAATCCGTCACGACCTGACGGGCGCTCACACGAGACAGTGCGTTTCCTATGAAGGGAAACCATCGTCTCAATCTGGCGCTCGCCACCTGCATTTGGCTGGTGTCTGCGGCTCCGTTCCGCACCACGCTCGAGGCCGATTCGCATGCCGCGGAACTGCGCTTCGCACGCCCCTGGTCGAGTGCCGCCGTCGTCCCAGTAACCGTCAACGGCGCCGGACTGTATTCCTTTCTGATCGATACCGGGTCGAGTCACACGGCTGTATCGCCTGTGCTTGCCGCCAGCCTCGGCGCACCACGGGTCGCCAAAACCATGGTCTCGACAGCGGCTGGGGATCAGTGGGCGGCCGTGGTTCGGCTCGACCGATTGGTGGTTGGACCGCTCGAACAGACCAACGTGCTCGCGACGGAACTCGCACTGGACGTGCTTGATGCCGGGGCTGCGGTCGACGGTGTCCTCGGGCGCGACATCTTGGGCCAGAAGCCATTCGCTCTGGACTATCGCCGTGGAGTGATCACGTGGAATGATCCGCGGGCGGAGCCCGACGGCGTTGTGTTGCCACTCGACTCGAGCGGGCCACTCTGGCTGGTGCGGCTCGACACTGGGAATGGGACGCGGAGGCTGGTGCCGGACTCAGGCGCGACGGGAATGGTGATGTTCGACCGCGGTCAGTGGCCGGCACTCCAGCGTCTGCCCGGGACGATCGGCGTGGAAACGGTGACGAACGAGACAGTTGGTCGACCTGCGGTGCTCGGTCGCTTGAACTTCGGGCCCACGCGGTTCGTCGATCAAGAGGTCACGGTCATGGACGGGTCGCGCGTGTCGGTGGAGCACGGCGATGGCCTGCTGCCGCTACACTGGTTCGACCGCGTCGTCTTCGACACTGCCGCCGGCCGGGTCGTGTTCGTTCACTCGCCGGCCTCGAACCTTCAGGCGTCTGGTCTGCGCGTAAGCGGATCCCCGCCGGAGTGACAGCGACTGCATGCACACAGCGCCATCTTGGAGGTTCGGACCGTTCGAATTCGACGCCGGCAGTTTTCGCCTGCGCCGCGATGGACAGGTTGTGTGGCTGGAACCGAAAGCTGTCGATCTGCTGCGACTGCTGCTGGAACGATCGCCTGCGGTCGTCGAGAAGGCCGAGATCTTCGACGTCGTCTGGCACGATGTGGCGGTTACCGACAACGCACTCACGCGCGTCATCGCACAACTGCGACGTGCGCTGGATGACGATGCCAGGTCGCCTCGGTACATCGAGACGGTTGCAACACGCGGATACCGGTTCATCGCTGAACTGCGGCCGGTAGTCGCCGGCCTGAATTCCGTTGTCGAGAGTGGATCTCGCGCCGAGGCCCCTGCTGCGAGCGTCAGCGATGTGCTCGCCACGCCTGCGCTCGAGCAGCGACGATTCTTGCGCGTGACACCGCTGATGGCTGTTGTGACAGGCGCGGTAATAGTCGGTGGACTCCTGCTGGCATCTCTCGTCACGCAAATGTCGAGAGAGAAGGTCATGCAGGCGCCGACGTTGGCAGATGGCCGTCCGTCGCTCGACAAGGTGGCGACTGTCCGTCCCGCACAGGTCACCACTGGTGGAGGGCTCGACGCGCAGCCGGC
>JBEBGB010000224.1:0-7688 GCA_040081675.1 Vicinamibacterales bacterium | reverse complement strand
CTCAACGAGTACAAGAGCGTGCAGAACACCCGCATCGTCCTCGACTTCTACGACACTGATCCGAAGCGCGGATTCTACGGCGGTGGGGGCATCGATGCGCGGTTCGGGAAGTATCCAATCACGTTCGCTCTGGGCGGATTGCCTCCTGGTTCACCGACCTGGGGCGAAGGATTCGCGCGTGGTCTGGCCGAGCAGTACAACCGCACGATGTTCTTCGGATGTCACGGTACGTCGCTGCCACTCGAAGCGAACAGCGTCACTCTTGACCCGACGCTGAAGGACGCGTGGGGCCTCCCGTGCATGCGCGTCACCTACAAGGACCATCCGGACGATCTGAAGAACGCCGAGTTCCTGACCAGTCGTGCAATGGAGATGGCGAAGGCGGCGGGCGCACTCAGGGCCTGGCCCGAACCCGTGGCGCCGCAGAACAACGCCGTGCACCTGCTCGGCACGTGTCGGATGGGCAACGACCCGAAGACTTCCGTCGTCGACAAGTTCAATCGGACGCACGACGTGAAGAACCTCTTCATCTGCGACGGAAGCAGCATGGTCACCTCGTCGCGCGGACAGCCGACGATGACCATTTCGGCGCTGGCGTTCCGGGCCGGGGAGCACATCGCAGCGTTTGCGAAGCGAGGAGAAATCTGAACGTCGAGATCTAAGATTGAAGATCTCAGATCTAAGATTTGAAAATCTGAAAATCTGAAATCTTCCATCTGAGATCTGAAATCTCTAGTGGCGCCGGAATTCCGCGAGCGCCACCAGGACGGCGTCGGTCACTCGGTCGACGGCTGCCTGCGGCACGCCGTAGTTGTTCGCCATAATCGAAAAGACCAGCGGTTCACCGTCCGCGGTCTGCACGAACCCGGCAATTGCACGCGCGTTGGTGAACGAGCCGGTCTTCGCATGCACGTTGGCTTCCGCAGCGGTTCCCTTCATGCGCGTGGACAGCATTCCAGGACGTCCAGCGACTGGCAGTGTCGCAATGAACGGGTCGCGCAGACGCTCGTCCGCGTAGACGTGAGCCAGGATCGAGACGACGGCGTCGGCCGTGACGAGGTCGTACCGCGACAACCCGGAGCCGTCAGCCATCAAGACCTCTGTTGACGAGACACCCCACGATTCGAGCACATCACTGACCGCGGCGATGCCGGCCTCGGCGGTGCCGACTCCGCTGCGGCGCGAGCCGACGGTGAGCAGGAGCGACTCGGCGTAGAGGTTCTGGCTCAATCGCATCATCGTTTCTCCCACCGCTGAGAGGGGCGCGGATCGATGTGTTGCGATATCGATGGAAGGCGTCTCGGCTTCGGGTGCGTCCCTGACATCGTCAACATCCACGGCTTTTCCCCGAGTCTCGAGGCCGTTGGCGAGAAGACCAGCGCGGACAGCATTCACGAAATACTGCGTGGGGTTTGCGATGGCCACCGTTCTCGCCTGACGCTGGCTGTCGACGGCGATCGAGCCCTTCACCATTACGCCCGCACCGCGCGCGAGTGGTTGGACCGAGGCCGTGGTCGGTATACCCGCACCTTCGGTCCGCACCTCGCTCACGAACGGAAGGGGCGCGTACGGAGGCGCGAGGCTCAGCGTCGCGGGTGCGCCGAGGCTCGGACCAGGTTCGATGAGCATCTTCGCGACGCCTTGATTGAAGTGCAGTCCGCTCGCGGGCGCAGAATAGTCATCCGCCATGTCGTCCCACATCCAGCCGCGACCATATCCGTCCGCAAACGCGTGATCGTCCCCAATGATGCGTCCCTCAACGCTCGTGACGCCGTGTTCCTTCAGACCCGCCGTCCACGACTGAAACACCGCTGAAGCCGCGCCGTCCCAGTCGTCGAACGTCGGGTCACCAGATCCGACAATCACCAGGTCGCCCGACAACGTTCCGTTCGAGATGCGGCCCCTGGCTTGAAGCCGCGTGTCGAAGGTGAAGTCCCAACCCAGTTGATCCGCCGCCACCGCCAGCGTAATCGTCTTCAGCGTCGACGCCGGCATGAGGAGCCGCCGGGATCCGACGTCGATGAGCGTCTGGCCAGAGCGCAGCGAGCGAACCTCGAGCCCCCACGTGCCAGCTGCGACCGACGGTTCGGCCAACGCGCTGTTGACGCGCTGTTGCAGCGCCTGAACTACGTCTGGGGAAGTTGACGCCGACGGAGGAGTAACCTGAGCGACGCGAGGGGCTGGCGTGCTACGGCACGCCAGCAGCAGGCAGAGTGGAAGGACGATAGCGAAGGACCTCGCGCCGATACGTACACGTGGCGAATTGGAGAGTTGGCGACTTGGTGAGTGAAAGGCTTCCGGATTCACCAACTCCTCACTCTCAAACTAGTCAAGTCGCCAAATCACGAGGTCTCCAACTCACCAATTTCTCGGAGCCGTTAACGTTGGGTGGCCGCTCACTTGATGAACTCGTCGATCGATTTCAGCGCATCATCAAGCTTCGTGGGGTCGATCTTGGCGGCGCCCGGATCGTCAGGTCGCGAGGAGTACGCGTCGGCGCCGGCCTTGGCGAGCATGACCCGGTCTTCCTTTTTACCCTCGTCGAACTTGACGATGATCGTCGCTGCCGGCAAGTCGAGCCCGGTCTTGGTCTTCGCGTCGACGAAACTCATGGCACGGATGTCGGCCAGAGCAGCGACGAATGCCTGGAACTTGTCCTTGTCAGGATCGGCGCCCGCGGGACTCGCGCGTTTCCAGGTGTCTTGCGGCGTCTCGCCAGTTCCCTTCACCTTGTCGAAGGCCGTCGTCTTCCCGTTGCTCGTGATCTCGACGCGCGTGGCGGTAAACGCCCGCATGTCGAACATCTCCTTGCGCCGGTAGTCGTCCGCCTGTTTCATCAGATCGTCTGCAGCCGTCTTCTGGATCGTGAAGATGTCGGGACGCGCCACGTCCTTGGCATACACGGTGTCGTCCGACGCTGGTCCGCCAACCGCCACCGAGGTTCGTTCGGTGCCCAGGTGCAGGTTGACGATGGCAGCCGGCTTGTCGAGACCGTACTTCTTCATCTCGTCAGGAGTCGCCGACGCACCGACGACGGACTTCATCTGCAGCGACTCGAGCGATGTGACAAGACCGTCGGCTGCGGATGTGTCGGCGCGCGCCACGATTGGCTTCGCCATCATCCAGTCAGCGTCCTTCTTGGTCAGCTCGAAGGCCGTGTTCCCGTGGACCGCGTCGAAGCCGTCCACCTTGGCCTTATCGAACGTGACGATGGCTTTGTCGCGCAGGTCGAACGTCGACTTGTTGAACGTGGTCTCGTTGAACTCGCCGACGAGCACCACCCGCTTCTCGCCGTCCTTACGTGCGTACATGCTGCCGCCGGTGGTCGTCTTCTTGCCGAGCAGCAGCTTGCCCGAGGGATTGCCCGTCTTCGACGTGAACGTCACCTCGACCGATGGAGCGTCGAGACCGTAGTCCTTCACGTCAGTTGGGTTCTCGTCCACCACACGCGTGATGTCGAGACCAGACAGCCCGCTGGTGATGCCTGATGCATCGAGGTCCGACGCCCGCGTCTGAACCGGCGCGGTCATCGTCCACTTGTTGTCGACCTTCTTCAGCGTCGTGATGTCACCCGACTCGGACTTGATCGTCAGCTCCTCGACGGCGTCCGACGAGAGCGCAGGGAAGAGGCGATCGCGCTTCACGCCTGTGTCTTCCGCCTTCGACGCCACGAAGTAGATGTACGCGCCAAGCCCGCCGAGCACCGCGATGAGTGCGATCGTCGATCGAAGTCCGCGCATGGCTACCGCCTCCGCATCCAGGTGTAGATCCCGGTGCCGAACACCAGCCCCGGTACGATCAGCAGCGCCATCCAGGTGATGTTGTTCTGCTGCGTGGCGGTCAACGTGAGCCGCCGATCTGACGCCTCTTTCGCGCGAATGGAAATGAGGTTCTCCTGCTGAGAGAGCCAGCCGATCACGTTCATGAACATGTCCTTGTTGCCCTGGATGCCCATGACGCCGTTCGATGCGAAGTCTGAATCGCCGAAGATCACGACGCGTGTTTCGGGCTTCGGTTCAGCCGACTGGCCCGGCGGCGGCGCGGCGGCATCAGGCTTGGTCGCGCTGACGGCTGCGCCGATCGTGACCGGACCCGGCTTGTCGCCCTTTGCCTCATCCAGCGATACCGCACCAGTGGAGAGCGACGCGAGATCGGCTTCGGCCCAGCTCTGGGGACTCGACTCGACGACCGGCGACGCGATGTGGCCGCCCACTCCGCCTTGCACGATCGTGAGCCCACGTGCCAGCGGATAGGCCGTGAGCACCGTGAAGCGCTGCGTGATCGGATGCGACGGGTAGTTCGCGGCGATCGGCACCGACGCGTCGGCTCCGATCAGTCGACCCATGCCGCTGGCATCCACCACCATCGTGTCAGTGGAGTCGACGCCCCACTCGTGCGCCAGAGCCACCAGGTTGGGCAACGCAGGCGAGTCGGGTTTTGCCGGTGGATCCAGCATGAGGAGCAGCTTGCCGTTGTTCTCGAGGTACGTCTTGATCGCGTCGACCTCAGGGCCGAAGAAGTCTGTCTTTGGACCGGCAACGATCAAAGCCGAGGCATCGTCGGGCACCTTGCTGGTCTGCGCGAGCACCAGTTTCTCGACGCCGTAGTTCTCGTTGGTGAGATTCGTGTTGATGGCCTGGTAGCCGTCACGCTCGCCCGAGTTCGGATCGCGTTCGCCGTGCCCCTGGGTGAAGTAGACCTTGCGAACCTTGCCGCTCACCACCTTGATGATGGTGTTCGTGATGTCCTGCTCGGTGTTCGCCGTGGTCCGTTCCGATCGCCCCTTGTAGTTGAAGATCATCGTGCCGTACTGCTGCACGTTGTTCTGCTGGGCGACCGTCGGCTTCTTGTCGGGGTCGACGTACTCTGCCACCACCTGCTTGGAGACGTATTCGTACTCCTTCATGCGGTCGCGGAAGGTCTGGAACTGCGGCTCCTGCGCGAAGATCATCACCTGCAGCGGCGAATCCAGCTTCTGGACGACCGACCGGCTTTGATCGGAGAGGCTGAACTGCCCGGCCGCGGTGAGGTCCCAGCGCTTGTTCTGTTTCTTGCCGATGTAGTTCACGGCGACGATGATGCCGAGGACCACGAGCAGGCTTGTGGCCGCGAGCGTACCGTAGCGGCCAGAGCGGCTGCCGAAGAAGCCGCCGATTTCGCGCCACTGGCTCAGGATGTAGACGACGATGCAGGCGAGGCCGGCCCAGGCGAGGTACGTGGCGTACTTCTCCTGCGCGGGCGCGCCGAAGCGGATGCCGACAGCGGCAATGACCAGCGCGATGCCGAGCCAGCTGATGATGTTGAAGATGCGATTCATTAGCCGCGCCACCGTTCAGTGTCGACCGACTTTGCGGTCAGGAACAGGCCGAACGTGATCAGACTGAGGTAGTAGATCACGTGTGTGGTGTCGATCACGCCCTTCGAGAAATCGTCGAAGTGCTCGATGATCGAAAGATACGCCGTGACGTCGGTGAACCATCCCGTCGAGAAGCTGCCAAGCCAGCTGATGACCCACAGGAACAGGAACACCGAGAACGTCGTGATGTAGGCCACGATCTGATTCGTGGTCAGCGTCGAGATGAAGAGACCCACCGAGATGAAGCTGCCACCCATGAGCAGCAGTCCGAGGTACGAGGACAGAATCGGTTTCCACTCGGGGCTACCGTAGATGAACAGCACGGCCATGTGCACCAGCGTGACCGCCAGCATCACGCCGTAGAGCCCGAGTGCGCCGAGGAACTTGCCGAGGATGATCTCCCAGTCGGTGATTGGCGAGGTGAGCAGCAGTTCGATGGTGCCGCTTCGTCGTTCCTCCGAGTAGGTGCGCATCGTCATGGCGGGGAGGACGAAGAGCAGGAGGATGGTAACGTTTTGCAAGACCGGCCGCAGCATGTCCTGATTGATGTTCATCGACTGCTGACCCGCCATCGGGTTCAGGTTCATTCCGGCGCGAACGAAGTACTGCAGCATCACCGCGTAGAAATAGCCGTAGAGCAGTGCGAACAGGCCGATGACGACGTAGGCGATGGGGGAGGCGAAGTACGACTTCAACTCCTTCTGCGCGATGGCGAGGATGTTACGCATGAGCGGGTTCCTCCGCGGCCTGAGCCGAGTTCTCTTCGGTCGTGAGGGATAGGAAGATTTCTTCGAGGCTCACGCGCATGGGCCGGAGTTCCAGAAGACCCCACCCGCTGCCGACCACCGCCTGGGCGAGTTCGCGGCGAATATCGTGTCCTTGCTCGCTCGCCACCTCGTAGCCAACTGAGGTGCCGTGACGTTCCGACTCTGTCACGCCGGTGACGCCAGGCACGCGCGCGAGTGCACCCGAGGCATCGAGCCCGTTGGCGTCCACCTGCACATACATGGACACCGAGCCGGTCAGACGCGCTGTCAGGTTGTCCGGTGTATCGACCGCGACGACCTTGCCCTTGGCGATGATGACGACCCGCTGACAGGTTTGCGACACCTCGGGCAGGATGTGCGTGCTCAGGATGATCGTGTGATCGCCCGCGAGGTCCTTGATCAGCTGTCTCGTCTCGATGATTTGCTTCGGGTCGAGTCCAGCCGTTGGTTCATCGAGGATGAGCACGTCCGGATTGTGAATGAGTGCCTGCGCCAGACCGACGCGTTGTTTGTAGCCCTTCGACAAACGGCCACAGAGCCGGCCGGCCATGTCGGCAATGCGCGTCCGCTCCATGATGGTGTTGATGCGCGCCTTGCGCTCGTTCGACGGGACGCCTTTGATCTTCGAGACGAAGGTCAGGTAGTCGCGCACCGTCATGTCTGGATAGAGCGGCGGCGTTTCGGGCAGATAGCCCGTGCGGCGCTTGGCCTCGACCGGCGAGTCGAATACGTCGTACCCCGCGACGATGGCCTTGCCCTCGGTGGCCGGCATGTAGCCGGTGAGGACACGCATCGTCGTGCTTTTTCCGGCGCCGTTCGGGCCGAGGAAGCCGAGAATCTCTCCGCGTTCGACGCGGAAGCTCACGTCTTCGACAGCGGTGACGCGCCCGTAGCGTTTCGTGAGGTGTTGAACCTCGATCACGAGAAACTCCTAGGTGTTTGATGATGGACGGCGAAGACGAGCGCCTCGCCAACGGAAAATCCTACCCGAAAGCATGGAAGAATGGGTAGTCGTCGACCGTAAAGGTTCGCTGGTAAATCCATGTTGTTTGTCGCGCGCGAGCCTGGCGCGCACACGAGGTTGTATGTCTGTAGACGTTGGAACGAAGGCTCCGGACTTTACTTTGACGAGCGATGAGGGCAAACCCGTCACGCTGAGCCATAACCTCGGCAGTAACGTGGTGCTGGCGTTCTTTCCGGCCGCGTTCTCGTCAGTCTGCACGAAGGAGCTCTGCACCTTTCGCGATCAAATGTCGAGGTTGAATGCGGCCAACGCGAAGGTGTTCGGCATCAGCGTAGATACGTTCTTCGCGCTGAAGGCGTTTCGGGAGCAGCAGCAATTGACCTTTCCGCTGCTCAGCGATTTCAACAAAGAGGTGATTCAGCAATACGGGGTCTACAACCCGGACATGATCGGGCTGAAGGGGATCTCGCTGCGCGCAGTTTTCGTCCTCGACACGGCCGGCATCGTGCGGCACGCCGAAATTTTGTTGGATGGTCGCAACGAGCCGAACTACGACCAGGTCTTCGACACTCTCGCTTCGCTCTAAGAGGGGCGATGGGCG
>JBEBGB010000960.1:0-1940 GCA_040081675.1 Vicinamibacterales bacterium | reverse complement strand
CTGCTCACGCGCGTGAAAGCGATTCTACCCACCTCCGATCGGATCCGCAATCGGGTCAACGGACCATCAGCCGGCGCCGGATATCTTCAATCTGACATCTTCAATCTGAAATCTCGAGGTCGCCTACGCGCGGATCAGGGCGACCAGTTCGTCTCGCTTCTGTTCCATCAACGCCGCCGTCTGCGCTTCGAGATTCAGGCGCAGCAGCGGCTCGGTGTTCGACGCGCGCACGTTGAAGTGCCAGTCCGGATACTCCACCGAGATGCCGTCGAGCGAGTACTGCTTGGCGTCCTTGTACTGCGCCGCGATCTGCTCCAGCTTCGGCGCCACGGCGTCCATGCTCGCCAGCTTGGTGTTGATTTCGCCTGAAATGAAGTACTTCGCGCGAAGCGGCTCGAGCAGGTCTCGCAGGCTCTTCCCCTTCTTCGACATGAGCTCGAGGATGAGCAGCGCGGGAATGAACCCGTTGTCGGCAAAGAAGTTGTCCCTGAAGTAGTAGTGCCCGGTCACTTCACCGCCGAAGATGCCGTTGGTCTCGCGCATGCGCCGCTTGAAGAAGGCGTGACCGACGCGGTTCATCAGAGACGTCCCACCATGCTCGGCGACGACGTCGCGCACCGCGTAGCTGGCGCGCAGGTCGTAGATGATCGTCGAGCCCGGTGTCTTGAGCAGGAACGCCTCGGCGAGCAGCGCCGTGATGAAGTCGCCCGAGATGAACTCGCCCGTGCCGTCGATGAAAAAGCACCTGTCAGCGTCGCCGTCCCACGCAATGCCGATGTCGGCCTTCTCGGCAATCACGCGCTCGGTGATGTCGACGCGATTCTCCTCGATGAGCGGATTGGCCTCGTGGTTCGGAAAGCGGCCGTCAATCTCGAAGCAGAGCCGAGTCGTGTGACAGGGCAGCCGTTCGAACAGCTTCGGTGCAACGAGACCGCCCATGCCGCTGCCAGCGTCGAGCACCACGTTGAACGGCTTCACGATGGACTCATCGATGAAGCCCATGACGTGATCGACATATGCGACGAGCGCATCGCTCGTGCTGACGCGTCCGCGTGTGGCCGCCGGCGGGGGAGTGGTGCCCGCCTTGATCATCTCGCGAATATCCGAGATGCCTTCTTCGCCGCTCAGCGGGAACGCTTCGCGACGCACCATCTTCATGCCGTTGTACTGCTTCGGATTGTGCGAGGCCGTGATCATGACGCCGCCGTCGTGGTTATCGCGTGCCACGGCGAAGTACAGCATGTCGGTCGAGATCATCCCGTAGTCTTCGACCTCGCAGCCCTGCGACGTCGCTCCGTCGATGAAGGCCTCTGCAATCGACGGTGACGAAATCCGCATGTCGCGGCCCACCGCAATGCGCGTGGCTTTCAGATAGGCGACGAAGGCCGCACCAATGGCACGAGCGGCGTCTTCGTTGATCTGGTCCGGATAGGTGCCGCGGACGTCGTAGGCCTTGAAGATGTCGGGATTGACGGGGATGGACATGAAAGGGCTCCGAACTAAGAGTGCGTTTCGAAATTAGAGCACTAACACGGAGAGCACGGGGACGAACGGAGGGCACGGTTCATTTTGGCCGTATTCGCCGTGTTCTCCTTTCCGCTCGGTGTTCTCCGTGTTAGAGCTTTTGGTCACTTTGCAACCAGCTCTAAAGCCGACTGAAATCGGTGACGACCGACTTGTCGCCGAGAACGACGCCATCGTCTACCGTCGCACTACGCCCGATGTGGCAGTGTCTGCCGAGAATGGAACGGCGCACCTGCGCCTCCTGGCTCACGCGGGTCGCCGACCAGAGAATCGACTGTTCGACGACGGCGTGTTCTTCGATGTGGCACTGCCGCCCGATGACACTGTAGGGCCCGATGCGCGCGCCAGCTTTCACCACCGCGCCTTCATCGATGAAGCACGGAGCTTCGATGATCGCGCCTTCCTCGACCCGCGCC
>JBEBGB010000959.1:0-1943 GCA_040081675.1 Vicinamibacterales bacterium | reverse complement strand
GCCCTATCTCGAGCTCTATAACCGCGTGCGTCGCGACGAGGGCTGGATTGCCGAAGCGGGCCTGCCGGAGGTGCCGCGCGGACACCGTCACGAAGCTATCTGGCGACTGCGGGCCCGTCATTTCAGAACAGCGATCACACTCGCGACTGAGCGGCTGGGGCCGGGGCCCTGGCGTGTGCTGGAGGCGGGCGCGGGTTCGGCCTGGGCCAGTTTGCGGTTGCTCGATGCAGGCCATCAGGTGATGGCGACCGACGTGAACCTGGACGCGGCCGACGGTCTACTCGCGCCCAATCTCTTTCTTGCGTCTCCGACGCTGCTGCCGCGGGCCGAAGCGGAGATGGAAGTGCTGCCGTTCGCGCCAGGCCTCTTCGACCTCGTGGTTGTGGCCGGCGCGCTGCACCACACGCCCCGCGTGGATCGCGCTCTGGCGGAGATGCGGCGTGTCACGCGCCCGGGTGGGCTCCTGCTCGTCGTCGACTCGCCGGTCTACCGGCGTCGTGCGGACGGGGAAGCCATGGTGACGCGTCGCATGGAAGACACGGAGCGCAAGTACGGCATGGCGATTCCCCGCGAGAGCCAGTCCGGCTATCTCGTCGTCGGCGAGTTGGCGGCGACCTTCGCGGCTGCGGGCTGGAGTCTCGAGGTGCATGGCTGGCCGCGACCCGCGGCGGAGTGGGCGCGGGACGTTCTGGAGATTGCGAAGCACGGCCGACGGACCGCGCGTTTCCCTGTGCTGGTCGGTAGTCGCGACGCCTGAGGCGTTGGCAACTCACTGGCGGTTACTGGCGTTCTTCGGGCGTCCACACTCAACCGTGGTCAGACACCGTGTTCGCTACGCGTGCAGCTTGCGTTCGTTGACTTCCTGGAATGTCGAAATACGAACCGCGCCGTCCTTGAACCGCGCGATGATGTCGAGTTCGCCCCCCATGGCCTCGATGTACCCGCGCAACGTGCTGAGATATAGATCGGTGCGGTGTTCGATCTTCGAGATCTCTCCCTGCGTGGTCTCGAGCATCTCCGCCAGCCTTTCCTGGGACAGGTTGCGGGCCCTCCTGAGCTCGAGCAAGGGCAGTTGGTCGAGTGCAGCAATGACACGCGCATCGACGCGCGCACGAACCTCCGGACTCATCTTCGAGCGAAGTTCTGAAAACTTGCGGGCCATGTCCGTCTCCTCTTCCTCTCCGTCTTCGTCTATTTCTTCGTTGTGTCGGCGAGGTGTGTCGCGAACAACTTGTCGGCGAGCGGTACCGTCCGGTCATACCAGCCGTCGTCTCCCGTCTTGTCGCCTCCGAGCAGCAGCAGGCCGACGCGGCGCGGGTCGAAGGCGTACAGGACGCGGTAGGGCCTCCCCTCATGCTGCACGCGTAATTCGCGCATTTCGCCGAACTGCGACCCTTTGACCTGTGAACTGTAGGGGAAGGGTAACGTCGGGCCTCGCTCGATCAGGAGCCCGACACCGAAGTCCACCGACTCCTGCTCGTCAGCCGTGAGGCCGTCCCACCATGAGCCGAACTCGTTGGTGAACTCAACGTCCCAAGCCACGGCCAAATATAGGCCTGATAGAATATTCTGTCAACGGAATATAATCAAAGGCCGGCCAGGGTAGGCCGTTACCGCGCCTTCCACATGCGTGGATCGAAGGAGAACGGCTCCGTCGAGGCGACCATCACCTTGTCGAAGTCGCGGTGTGCAGGGTTGATGATGAAATTCCGCTCTCGCGGAAGAACAGCCGACGGCACCGAGAGGGCGACGGTCTTTGCCGCTCGGAGCCACCGCTCGCCAATCGTCGTCAGCTCGATCGGCGCCGGGTACTCTCGCCAGTTGGAAGGGAGGTCCTTGGCAGAGACCGACTCAGTGCGGATGGTGGACGGGAAGTGGATCTCGATCGCGACGAGGTCGGTGGGCTCCAGATCAGGATCCGTGTGAACGAAGCGCTCGAGCGC
>JBEBGB010000223.1:0-7706 GCA_040081675.1 Vicinamibacterales bacterium | reverse complement strand
GCTGGCGGCATGGGCGAGGTGTTCAGCGGCGTCGATACCCGCCTCGGACGACAGGTCGCCATCAAGGTACTCCCGGAGCACGTCGCGCATACTGCTGATGCGCGCCAGCGTTTCGAACGCGAGGCAAGAGTTCTCGCGTCGTTGTCGCATCCGAACATTCTCGCCATCCACGACTTCGGCGACGAGCAGGGCATCACGTTCGCCGTGATGGAGCTGCTCCATGGCGAGACACTCCGTCAGCGATTGCGCCGCGGCTCCATTCCGGTGGCCACAGCTCTCGAGCACGCCCTTGGCGTCGCGCGCGGTCTCGCCGCCGCCCACGCGAAAGGCGTGGTCCATCGCGATCTCAAGCCGGAGAACGTCTTCCTCCCCGCTTCCGGCTCCGTCAAGATCCTGGACTTCGGTCTTGCCCGTCTCACGGAGCCGGTACCGAGCCAGGCGTCGACAGCGGTGATCACGGAGACCTTCGTCACCCAGGCCGGGTCGATCCTGGGCACGATGGGATATATGTCGCCGGAGCAGCTTCGAGGTCACGCGACGGGACCGGCGAGCGACGTCTTTTCGTTCGGGCTGATGCTCTACGAAATGCTCACGGGTCTGGCGCCGTTCTCTATCGGCTCTCCGGTGGACGCTATCGGCGCGGTGCTCAATCACGAGGCGCCCCCGCTTCCGGCGCAGTTGGAGTTCGTTGCATCCATCGTGAGGGTCTGCCTCGAGAAGCGTCCGGAACGACGCTACCGCACGGCGCAGGACCTGGTGACGGCTCTCGAGGCCGTCACGCTGGCGAGGTCGGACGCTCCGGTGACGCCGGAGGCGACGCCCTCCATCGTGCGCCAGACCGCCACCCGCTCCATCGCGGTGCTCCCGTTCGCCGACCTGAGTCCGTCGAAAACGCTCGACTACCTGTGCGAGGGCATCGCCGAGGAAATCCTTCTCGCCCTCACGAAGGTAGAGGGACTTCGAGTCGTGGCGCGCAGCTCTGCGTTTCGCTTCAAGGGAGCCGCGCAAGATCTCCGCGATATCGGACGCGCGCTTGGCGTCGACTCCATCCTCGAAGGGAGCGTTCGCGTCGCGGGCAGTCACCTTCGCGTCGCGACCCAGCTTGTCGACGCAGGCGACGGTTGCCAGCTGTGGGCCGAGCGGTTCGATCGCGGACTCGACGACGTGTTCGCGGTACAGGACGAGATCGCCGGCGCCGTCGCGACCACACTTCGTGTTCGCCTTCACAGTGCGTCGGGACGAGTGGTCCTCACACCCCGGGTCCAGAGTCCGGAGGCGTATCGTCTCTATCTCCTTGGCCGCCATCATTGGCACCGGCGAACCGAGACAGACCTCCATCGCAGCGTCGAGTACTTCACGGCGTCAATTGCGCTCGAGCCCGCGTACGAGCTTGCGTACGAAGGCCTTGCCGAGGCCGCGGTCACGCTTGGCATCTACGGCGCCCTTCCGCCGGATGAGGCGATGCCGATGGCCAAAGCCAATGCCGAACGTGCGCTGGCCATGGGTCCGCCACGGCCCGGCGCACTGGCCACACTCGGGTGCGTCAGCGCGCTGTACGACTGGTCGTGGGTTGACGCGGAACGGCAATTCCGCCAGGCGGTCGACTCCATGCCGGGCACATCGTCAGCGCGTGCGTGGTACGCCATGAACCTCCTGGTGCCGCGCGGCAGGTTCGTTGAGGCGGTTGACGAGTTGCGGCGCGCATTGGAGGTCGATCCACTATCGCTGGCCATTGCGATTGGTCTGGGCGTCCGTGCCTACTACGCGCATCAGTACAACGAGGCCGCAGATGCCCTGGCGAAAGCGCTGCAACTCGATGCCGGCTTTGCCATGGCGCACTACTTCCTGGCCTTGACCTTTACCGAACTGGGACGTTACGACGCCGCGCTGCACGAAATGGACCGTGCGGCGGGCTTGTCGGAGGGCAGTCCGGAGATGACCGCGGCGGCCGGTTACGCGTTCGCCCGGTCAGGGAACGTTGAAGGTGCCCGACAAAAGCTGGGCGAGCTGATGGCGCGCGCCAACACTCGGTACGTGTCGCCTGGGTTGATCGCACAAGTTCACGCGGGCCTCGGGGAATCCGACGCTGCAATCGGGTGCCTCGAGCGAGCCGTGACCGTTCGTGCCGCCGACCTTGCCTGGCTCGGCGTGCGGCCGATTTTCGATGGGCTTCGCAGCGACTCGCGCGTGCAGGGACTGATGCAGCGACTGGGGCTTGCCGCCGCTCGAGGCTCTTAGCGAAGTTCGGTGAGCGTCGCGTCTATGACGCGCGTCTCATGTGGCGCTCGCTGCCACTGCACGAGAATCGGGCTCTGATAGGTGCCTTCGACGATACCGTGCGTGCCGTCCTGACGTTCCGACACCAGCAGACTCACCGACCGGTGCATGCGGAAGAAGCGCGCGGCCGGAACGGCCATGGTGCGCGCCAGCAGCTTCTCGACGATCGATCCGTGGAGTCGCAGCGTGTCCAGGCCTGAATTCATGATGCGCACGAAATCGTACTTCGCGTAGCCGAGCGTCTTGGCTGGCACCGCGAGGGGATCTTTCAGCGCATTGCGGTATTGCTGCGCAACGAAGCGCAGCGGGTTTCTCAGGACGTCGGCGAGATCGTGCTTCATCAACAGCGTCTCGTACTCGTTCACCGTCAGCGCCGAGTGGCGCTCGGACGGATCGAGCATGATCCGCAGGCGTCCCTTGCCCACACCCATACGCGCCACGAACTCGGCCAACGCGTCGTAGGTGCCAAGCCGCGGATCCTTCAGGTTGATCGAATCGATCGGATGCGCCGAAACAGGCACCTCGATTCGTGTACGCCCGATCACGCGTTCGTTGTGAAAGCCGATGACGCGGGTCAGCCGGCGACGAGGCTTTCCCTCGACGACGCCGTCGAGGTCGACGAAGCACACGGCCTCGCTCTGTCGGTTCGGGCGCGTCACGCAAGGCCGCAGACCGCTGGCGATGAACGCCAAATGCGAGTCGGCATTCTTCGGTTCAACGGCCCGCTGCTCGGCGTCGAGGTCCGTCCGGCGATCCAGCTGGTCGTGTTCGTATCCGGCGCCCTCCGGAAATATCGCGCGATAGGCGTCCAGGTAGGTCGAGACGCGCTGCGTGTTCAGCCTTGCGCAGATGCTGCGGTCGAGGAACCCGGCGGTCGTGTGAGACGACCAGTACAGGCAGTGAGAATAGGCGGCCAGCGTCTCGTGTTCGGCAGCGAACCGAGAGCGCATCTCAACGACCTCGAAGCGCGCCTGGGGGGCCACCTCGAGGGTGAGGTCCAACGGTCGAGCGTTCATCGCGTCCGAGAGCGTACCACAGCAGGGTCCGAAGAGGCAGCGAAGGGTAGCGGCCAGCGGCGGCGCACGTGATATGTATCGGTTGGAGCCATCGGGTTCGTCAGCACCGGTCAGGGCCTCGTGGCGTCGAGCACGGCGCCGATCTTGCCGTGGAACTCCTGCCGGGTCTTGCGCAGCAGCGACTCGTACGCCGCATCCTGAATGAGCGCGTGCTTGAACAGGCAGGTCGAGGCTGGAGGCGCGCCGCCCTGATAGACGGTGACCTCATAACGACCGTTGTGCTCGGGGCGAGAGAGCTCGAACGCGGTTGTAAGCGCTGCACAGCCACCGCCTACGATTGCGACGCGGACGCGCTCTGTCGATCGTGTCATCGTTGACGCCCGCACCTCAGAGACTGTGGTCCGACGTGAAGACATCGGGAAACAGCAGGCCGACAAGCGATCGCATCGAACGTGTCGACGCGTCGAACCCCGTTGCGCGCTCGTAGCGCGTCAGGATCAGCAGCGCATCTTCGACGGACTTCTTGACGGTCGCCTCGAATTCGACGATCCGCACAGTCCGGCCGTCGGTACTTGCGACGTAGTGCACGACCTCGCAGTCGGGGAAGTACCACACCGTGAGATCCTTCTCGAGTGAGCCTGACCACGTGACGCCTTGCCTGGCGACGAAGGCATCGACGGCGGCGTCCTGGCTGCCAAGGTGATGGCCGAGATCGAGTGAGATCTCCGCACGTACCTCGGGGTCTGCCTCGAGCGCCTTGATTGTCAATTGATTGAGCTGCGGATCAAATCGGTGCCGCAGGATGTAGCGGCGGGCCTCTCCGTCCTCGGTCATGAAATAGCGGTCGCGCACCTGGAGTCTCGTGCGACGCGTGGGCCCGAGCGCGTCGAGCGCGACGCTGAACCCGTCCAGATCGAACCCGTCGTTCACGAGGAACTTGTGTTCGATCTCGGTGAATTTCATCACATCCATCGCTTGAACCGTCCGAGTCTGGCGACGCGGCTCTTGAGGCGCCTCGGCAGCTGGTTGAACGACTGCTCGGTCACACGCACGTTATCTGAATGCCTGCGCAGTTCATCGAAGATGTCGAGCGCCGGCTCGACCGCGCGTCGATCACGAGTGGCGAGCATCGCCTCGGCCAGCCGGTCGTGCGCGGCATCTTCGAAATTGTAGGTGCCGAAGGCGGCCCAGGCGCGGTCGACCACCACGATCTTCGAGTGTTCGCCGTGCACGTTCTCGTATAGATGGACGCCGGCCTCGAGCAGTTGAGGGTAATTCGCGGCTGCGGCTATCCACGCCAGGTCCGTTGCCTTCAGAGCGTCGCGATGTGAGTGGTGCACTTCCACGTGGACGCCGCGCCGCGCGGCGCGCAGCACCGCGTCCATCAACTTCGCGACTGGCTTGAAGTAGAAGCTGGTGATGAGCAGTTCGCTCGTTGCCGAATCGAGCATGCCGACGAGCCGATCGGTCACCTCGTTCGGGCCATCCCACCCGATCGGACCCAGCATGCCCTGGCCGAGGTTCGGATTGCAGAACCAATACTCGAGGGCGAGGTCGCCAGTGTCGGCTCGGGCCGCTTGCGCGAGCTGATGCACATGTGCAGGATCGACCGACCCGCCGATCGCGCCGTAGCTTTCGAGGAGCGTGCGGACGACCGGACCGCGCACGGCCACGGAGTATTCGTTCCAGCCCGCGAAGGACGACTGCGTGATGTTGCTGCTGCCGAAGATGGCGTCGCCAGCATCCGACACCTGGATCTTCACGTGTTGGCCGCCGCCGAGCATGCGCTGCACTAGCCAAGACGGCCGATAGAAAGTGACGACACCACCAGCCGCCTCTAGGGCTGACTCTTCGCGCCTCAGCTCCAGGCGCTCTGCCGCAGACATGAGAACGCCTCCCAGGCGCTGGCCGAATCCGTCGACGAGGAGGTTGACGGCAACGCCGCGTCGCTGCGCATCGAGGAGCGCTGCAAGCAGTTGTTTCCCGTACGCGTCGTACTCGATGTAGAAAATCGACAGGTAGAGAAAGGTTCGAGCCTCGCGAATCATTGCTAGCCGGCGCTCCCACTCGGCGGCACGATTCCACAACGGCACGAACGCCGTCGCCACTGGCATTAGAGCCGATAGCCGCCTGCGACGTCGATGTTCACGCCGGTGACGTAGGTGGCATCCAGCAGGTACAGCACGGCCTGCGCGATGTCGTCGAGCGTGCCCGATCGACCGAGCGGTACCCATCGACCAATTTCCTCGGGAGGCGGCAGGTCGACGGAGTTGTCGAGCTGACCAGGCGACACCATGTTCACGCGAATGCGCCGAGCCGCGTATCCCTTTGCCAGCGCGCGTGTGAGCACCAGCAGACCGGTCTTGCTCACGAAGTAGTCGGCACCCCGCGTGTTGGCGCGAATGCCTTCAAGGCCGGCCATGCCGATGCTGACGATGTGGCCAGCGTCTGGCATCAGCTTCAGCGCGTGGTAACAGCAGTAGTAGGCGCCATTCAGGTTGGACGCGATCGTGCTGTCCCAGACGTCGGGATCGAGCTGCGTCACGTCCTGCGGATTGTAGTTGCCGACGTTGTTGACCAAGAGGTCGACGCGCCCTTCGTTGCCCGCGATGTCCGCGAACGCGTCAGCCACGTGACCCTTCAGCGAGATGTCCACTTTCAGCGCGCGCGCTCTGTGACCCGCGTCGGCGATCTCCTGGAGCAGCGTCTTCACATCCTCGTCCGACGAACGATACATGACGATGATGTCGTAGTTCCTCGAGGCCAGGGTGAGACACAGATGCCTGCCGAGCCGACGAGCGCCTCCCGTAACAACCGCGACACGACTGTCGGGTGTGCTCATGTTCGCGCCCGCGCGACGCGAACGTACGAGTACGCGGCCGCTGGAACAGCAGCCGGTTTGCGGATCTCCACCCGCACCGCAACCGCCTTGGGAATCCGCTCGAGCAGCATCGCCGCCGCCTCCTCCGCCATGGTCTCGATCAGTTGGAATTGTCGCGTCTGGAGCAGCGCCGTCACGCTGGCCGCCACATCGTCATAGTCCACAGCATCTGGAATCGCGTCCGACGCTGCAGCCGGCCCGAAGTCGTAGTCGATCTCGAGGTCGACCAGAACGGCCTGCGTCTGCTCTCGCTCGTGTTGATAGATGCCAACGATGCAGTCAATGTGGAGCTGCCCGAGTCCTGTCGTGCCAATCATCAGGCCGCCTTGTGCGCAATCCAGATCTGCTCGTTGGCAGACGATTCGTCGAAGGGTGTGCGGTCGAACTCGCCGTAACAGGTGTCGATGACAAAGCCGGCGTCTTCGAGCAGCTGCTTCGACTGAGCGGGCTCGAGCCAGCTGAGAGACAGCGTGCGGTAGCGGCGGGTGCGCAGGACGCCGTCGGCGTCCAATTCGTCTTCCCAGGTGACTACGCGCATCGATTGTTCGTGCTCGTTCACGAGAGACGTCACCCAGAGCAGCACCTCGTGGCCGGACGGCGAGGTGTACTCGGAGCGCAGCTGCACCTGTCGCATTCGCTCGAGCCTGGCCGGTGTCATGACGAAGTCGTCGAACACGAAGGTGCCGCCGGGACGCAGCTGAGTGTGAATCTGGCGGACCGCCGCGCGCTTGTCGTCCATCGACTGAAGGTGTCCGATGCTGTGATAGGGCAGAGCGATCAGCCCCGCCGGCGACGGAAGCTGGAAGGTACGGAAGTCTGCTTCGATGAGCGTCATCAAGCTGCTGACGCCCGCTCGTTCAGCGCGCTCCCGACAGAGCGCGAGCATGGCCGGCGAGCTGTCGACGCCAACGATGGCGCGTCCTTGCGATGCGGCGTCAACGGCGATGCGTCCGTCCCCGACACCCAGTTCGCAGACCAACCCGTCGGCTGCACGATAGGCGTCGACATAGAACGAGCGGTTCGCGCGAGCCGAGGGCGCGGTCGACGTCCACACGCTGTAGATGTCGGCGAAACGCTCGTATTCCACGTCGGCATTATGGCCGATCATCCGAGGGGCGATGGCGGAGGGGGCCGCAGCAATCAACGCGTTCCTCTGAGACGAACGCTCAAAACGCTGCGATTGTCAGAGCCGCCCAGCCGATGAGAAACGCGAGACCGCCGATCGGCGTGACGGCGCCGAGGATCGTCACGCCCGTCAGAGCCAACGCGTAGAGGCTGCCCGAAAAAATCAGGATGCCTGCGGTGAAACTCCATCCGGCCACGACTACCGAGCGTCCTTCACTTCGAGACATGAGTGCCGCCGTCGCCAGCAGGGCCAGCGCGTGGTACATCTGGTAGCGGACGCCGGTTTCGAAGACAGCCAGCATGTCCGGCGACAGTCGTCCCTTGAGCGCATGTGCGCCGAAGGCGCCGAGCCCGACCCCGACAAACCCCATCAATGCGCCGACGAACATGAACGTGCGATCCATGGC